>CAXUIV010000346.1:0-5767 GCA_964250875.1 uncultured bacterium | reverse complement strand
CGCTTGTTGTGGATATAGCAATTCCGATTTGGGCTGGGTTCCAGTGATGATTTACTGCTAGATATATGGACAAATAAGGCTCAAAGACATCTCGGACATCACCTAGAGATAAATTTAAGCGGTCAAGCGCCTTTAAACTTTGGCGACGTGAACTACCTGGGGGTCGCTGCCGCTTTTGGCGCTTCCGAAGGTTACTGAAGTATTGGTTAAGTTCCTGCATTATGTTTTACTTCGGAGATAGTAATTTCTCGCGAGTCTAATGTAATTGAAATTAAACCCTTTTGCTGTTTATACGGAGAGATTAATATCTGCTGATGAGCTACAGCTGTCTACCTATGCCAGTTGCGGCAATTGTTTCAGGAAGCACAAATAGTACTGTGCAATAACTTTCAGTGTTATTGTCACAATTTATTTACAATAATTGCCTCTGCCTTTAGAGTTACTTACACAGATGATCAGTCTGCCGATCATCTGTGTAGAGACGTTGCATGCAACGTCTCTACACACTGAAACCTCCCACCAACCACCTTGACAAAGCGGTATTGAATTATACACCTACTAGTTTCTGGGGCACCTGAAGCTGACTCCTTAGAACTTCGTCATAAACATGCTCCAGCCGGACAGGTTGACGGACAATCGAGTCTAGCGGAATGTCGTCAAATCGGTTAATAATATCTTTAAGTTCTAGAGCTTCTGGTAGCCAAAAAGCTAAGTCGCCACCGTACCGCCGATGCGGGAAGCCTAATGTCTGGGCACGAGCGATCGCCTGTTCCTCGTCAGAAGTTTGAATCAGGACAATCTCTCGTGCAGGGACATATTGGCGTAGTTGGGCCAAACTGCCTTCTGCTAGCAGACAGCCCTGCTGAAGGATGCCAATGCGCTGACAGAGCCTCTCGGCTTCGTCTAACAGATGAGTTGTTAGTAATACAGTGATGCCCTGACTCTGTAACTGCCGGATCGAACTCCAGATTTCGGCACGAGCTTCAATATCTAAACCAGTTGTGGGTTCGTCTAGAATCACCAACTTCGGGTGATGCACCAGAGCGATCGCCATGCTGAGACGACGCTGCATCCCACCACTTAGGGTTTCGGCCCGACTCCTAGCTCGCGCTGTCAGACCAACTGCCTCTAGGCAAGCCTGCACCTGCTTCACTCGCTGCCGTCTCCGTATGCCGTAGAGGCGAGCAAAAAAGTGGAGATTTTCCTCGCAGGTTAGGCTTCTATAAAGTAAGTTCTCTTGAGGAGCCAAGCCAACGAGGGATTTGGTTGCTTCTGAAACGGGCTGATCGTTAATCGTCACCCTGCCACTATCTGCCTTAAGGAGGTAGCACAGAATATTAATCGTCGTTGTTTTCCCAGCTCCATTAGGACCGAGTAACCCATAGATCTCACCGGGTGAGATCTGAAGATTTAAATTATGTAGAACTGTTCGCTGTCCATAGGACTTGCAGAGGTTTTCAATTCGCAGCATGGGCGCTAAAGCCTCCTTTCAGTTCTTAGCATCTGTCGGTAAGACAACCATCCAAAACCCACCATCAACGCGGCAAACCCCACTAAAAACTCAAAGTGGGAAGCAATTCCAGCCAGTCCCTTACCCTCAAAGGTCGCGCCTGAGAGAGCTTCAATCATGTGATAAATCGGATTAAACTTGGCAGCTTGTCGCAGGACTTTGGGTAAGAACTCTATTGGTATGAATGCACCGCCCAGTAAAAGTGAAGGCACACCGAAGGCTGCTATCAGAGCATTCACATCCTCAGTCCGACGAGCCAGCTGCGTACCCATGCAAAAGCCCACACCTACATAAGCCATCATGCTTAAGCAGATGATTACACATCCTAAGAATGGAGAACCCTTAAATTCAGCTCCGGCAAAGGCCGCAACGGCGTAGATCAGGAGAGACTGACCGATGCCGATTGCACCGTGAGCTAGAAATATACCGAGGAAGTAAGATATGCCGCTGAGGGGAGTAGTAAACAAGCGCTTCAGAGTCCGCTGCTCTCGTTCTGCCACCACAGTTGCAATGCTGCCACCCAAGCAGCTAAAAAACAGCGCTGCTCCCACCAAACTAGGAGATGCAGTTTTTCCGTAGGCTTGAGCTACTGAAAAATGGTTTCGCTCAGCTAAAATCATGGCGTTAACAACCAAGATTGAAACTGGAAAAATCCCCCAACAGATCAAACTTGCTTTGCGCCGCCATAGTTCAAGCAGGATGCGTTGGGTCACTGCCACAATTCCCAGCCAGTCCTTCGTTGACAAAACAGCGTCCCAATCACGTTTAACCCATTACTCAGTAGCTTCGTATAATTTCGTAACAATGTCAAGGCGCGAAGCGAGAGTGGTAGTTCTCCATTCCGATGGTGAACACTAAATAATAGATAGAGACAATCTTAACCAATCGTTCTATTTGGCTATAGATTGAACGTTTACGCTATTTGGATTAGACCTGTGATACAGTTTGGCTCTCTGGTGCGATCGCCTCAAAATGATTTAGGTGTAGGAAAGGTTATTGAAATATCCGACCTTGACGCCACGGTTGAGTATTTTTACTCAGTTGGGCAAAGGACATCCATAACACTTGCCTTAAGTTCGCTCCAACCTGTGAAGCTTCAGCGTCAGACACGATGCTACCTCTGGTCGGACCGAGAAACCTGGATGATTGGCAGGATTTTCGGCTGGGATGATGATATCGATGAATATCAAATTGACCTGCCTGATAAGAAGTCCATTTTTGCGGATGAGGTGGAGATTTACGTCCGTTGCGATCGCCCAATAGAAGACCCGATTGAAATTCTGGCGATGAAGGGTCACGAGACGCCCTACTTCCACAACCAGCGCTCGCCTTTTGTCAAATGCCTAGTCGAGCAACGAGCTGTTAGTCGCGGCATGACTGGTCTCATTTCCGCCAACATTGATCTTTATCCTCACCAAGTGGAAGTCGTTCGGCGCGTCCTGGAAGACCGCATTCAGCGCTACTTGCTCGCTGACGAGGTGGGACTCGGTAAGACGATTGAAGCCGGAGCCATTCTGCGTCAATACCTCCTAGATGAATCCCACGGACGTGTCGTGGTGCTAGTGCCGCAATATCTGTTGGCACAGTGGCGTCAGGAATTAGAAGACAAGTTCTACATCTCTCATTTTGGCAAGCGTGTTCAGCTGGTTGCGGTTGAAGATGTAGAGCAAGTCAGCTTTAAATCTGACTTGGGTCTCCTCATTCTGGATGAAGCTCACCACATTGCAGCGATGGCAACTGCCTCTAGTCGCATCCAGCGGCAGTCTTTCGAGACATGCAAACGTCTTGCCCATCAGAGCGATCGCTTACTGCTATTATCTGCCACTCCGGTGCTGAATCACGAGCAGGATTTCCTGGCGATGCTGCACCTGCTTGATCCAACAACTTATCGACTTGACGATTTGGCAGGCTTTCGCGATCGGGTGCAAAAGCGCCAGGAGATTGGTCGAGTTCTGCTTTCCTTCCGAGAAGATGCGAAACCGTTCGTGCTGACAACAAAACTTGGTCAGATCGGCAAACTTTTTCCTGAGGATAAGTATTTAATCGGCCTGATGGCGGAGTTAACGAGTTGCCTACAGCAGGAAAAAGCTGCCGGTGGTGAACAAATTGTTCGAGCAATTCGGACTCACATCAGCGATACCTATCGGCTGCACCGCCGCATGCTACGTAACCGTCGAGCTTCAGTTGAGGATGTCATTTTTGAGAGAAACGCTACACCCAAGTTAGAGTACGACTTAGATGAGCGATCGCCAGACGTCCACGAACTTGTAGACGAGTGGCGGACTGTTGCTCCTGACGAGCAGTATAGCCGCATTTTTCTGCTGCTCTTCCGGGCCAGTGGGACAAGTTTTAGCGTTTTAAAAGCAGTCGTGGCAGCACGGTTAAATGGTGTGTCCTCGGCGGAATTACGCCAGGATTTTGGCGCGGATGATGTTGAAACTCTGATTAAAACTCCTAAATTTTCGGGGGAGGCAGAGATTCTCCAGTCGCTGCTTAAAACGCTGCAACAACCTTCAGAGGATGGCGATCGCGTCGAGCTATTGAGAATAATGCTGCTCAATCAGCTATTGGTTCACTTTAAGATTCAAGGCGTTCGCGCCAGCAGGGATGAGTTGATTGACAGACTACTGCATCGAATTCGCCGACCGCTAGCGAGCGATCGCTTACCCAAAATTGTTGTGTTTACAAGTTTTACGCCAGCCTGTACAGAAATTGTCCAGTGCTTGTCGAATACCTTTGGCGAAAAGTCAGTAGCCAGCCATCAGTTTGGGAAATCGCGGGATGAGATTGAGGCGAATCTGAGGAAGTTTCGCTGTCAGCTAGATTGTTTTATTTTGGTTTGTGACCCCTCTGGAGAAGAAGGTCGTAATCTCCAGTTTGCCGAGCAGTTGATTCATTTTGACCTGCCTTGGTCACCCAATCGGCTCGAGCAAAGAATTGGCAGACTTGACCGCATTGGCAGCAAAATGGGAGTTCAGTCTTGCGTCTTTGCTGGTCCAGATCTGGAAGACAGCCCTCAAGACGCTTGGTATCAGCTGTTGAAAGACGGGTTTGGCATTTTCCAGCAATCGATTGCTAGCCTCCAGTTCTACGTAGATGAGAAGCTGCCACATCTGGAGCTGGCGCTATTTCAATCGGGGGCTGCCGGACTTTTAGAGGCAATTGAATCTATTCAGCAGGAAGTTACAGCCGAACAGCTGAAAATTAGCGAACAAAATGCTCTCGACGAAATTGACGCTTTGGATGAAACCGCTACTCAGTATTTTCGCAGATTGGATGAGTATGATGGCCGCCACCAGGAGCTTCAGCGGGCAACTGAGGGGTGGGTTTGTCAGGCGCTGAACTTCCAGCAGCTTAAAGACCCAAATTTATCAGGAGTGCTGCGCTATCAACCCACTACACGTACCCTGGTTCCCCTAGATGATTTGAGAACTCGCTTTGTCTCTCTTGTTGACCAAGCTGGTGCCTACAATAGAAGGGTGGCAAACCAGAATCCTGGTGTTAGAATTTACAGAGTCGGAGAGGAATTTACTCAAGCGTTAGCATCCTATATTCGTTGGGATGACCGGGGTCAAGCTTTTGCTATGTGGCGGCACGATGAAGCTTGGGATGCTGGAGAAGGTATGGAATGGGTTGGCTTCCAGTTTGATTATCTGGTTGAGGCAGATTTGGAGGCCGCGAAGCGCGTGACGACGTTGGGGCAAAACAGAGTTAATGATCGTGCTTTGGAAAGACGGGCGGATGCATTGCTGCCTCCAAGGCTAGAGACAATTTTTCTGGATGCTCAAATGACTGTTGTTGAAGATGAGGAACTCCTTAATATCCTGCAACGTCCCTATAAAGATAAGAGTAGACATTGCCGTGACTACAACTTAGCAAAAGAGCGTTTGTCCGTTCTCGACCAGTTTGTTGATGCCAGTGAATGGCCTAAGTTTTGCCGCACAGCACGTAGCACCTCAGAAGAGTTGTTGCGCGATCGCCCCTCATTTGTGGAGTTTTGCCAGCAGCAGGCCAAAAGCGCTGAGCAAAAACTCACAAGTCGAGTAGACCAATTGCGCCTGCGTCTCAACCAACTTGCCTCAACTGAGCGGGTCTTAAATCTTGTTTTGGAGGAGGAGTTGAACACCGAAAGTGCATTGAGTCAAGCCTTGGTAGAGGGAGTGCGCCATCCCCGTATCAGCCTTGATTCTGTTGGCTTCTTCATTGTTTCAGGACGGCCTCTCCAATCCCAAGAAGACGGAGATTATTAGTGACTGA
>CAXUIV010000345.1:1013-5787 GCA_964250875.1 uncultured bacterium | reverse complement strand
GTCTTGTAGTTCAGGTCAACGCTGGGGTCATTCCAGAACTTCTCGAACCAGTTAGAGCGTAGATCACGGGCGATCGCTCTTTGTTTATTCAACATGTTTAGTTCAGTATTACCCTCCAAGCCTGATGGAGTGAAGTTACTGGAGCCAACTAAGCTGTAGTCATCAAAGATGTAGGCTTTAGCGTGGAGAAACTGAGCGCCAGTGCCCTCGCTGCCGTAGAGCCTGACTTGAATGTGGTTCTGACGCAGATACTCGGTCAGTCGGTCAATCCGCTGTTTGTATTGCAGGTTAAAATCCTGCTGCTCCAACTGTCCCTGCACTTCGCGGCGGAAATATCGGCGGAGGTCAACGCGATCGCGCTCTGCTGGTTGGATCGTTGGGTCACGACCAATCAACAGGCGGAGGTTAGTTAGGGTATTAAAAGCCTCCTCTAGGCGTATCCAAGCCTCAATACGGAAGAACCCTGTAGCGATGTCGAGGTCAGTTTGGCTGTCGTGCAGAATCAGCTCTTTCAGGACAGCTTCAAGTTTGTGTTGGGAATTGTCTATATAGTCAGGGAGTACCATTTTAATCAATTCCTTGGATCTGCTGAATTTCCCAATCTGTCAAATTTAGAGCCTCAACAAATATTTGGTTAATTTCTGCTTCAGTATTAGACTCGGTTTTCTCAATAGAAAGCCGTTTAGCTAAAGCTTCTACCCTTAACTTCTCTCTATCACTAATGACGGGCACTGGTATTTTCTTAAAATTGTCGTAGATAAGCTGGTAGCCATTTTGAATCGGAGGACATACTTTAGTAATACACCACCAACCTACATTTGAGTTTAAGTAAGCTAGTAGATAGAGATCTGGCTTTGGATAAAAATAAATAGAGTCGTTAGTAAAACAAGACTGCGAATCAAGAGCAAACACAGGTTTTACTTGAAATCTTTGATAAACTATCTTTGGCTTATCAAACTCCTGATAATACTCGGCAGCATAACGGCTTAGCGCATACCAAGGAACTCTTCCTTGCCGAGTCTCAGCTCTACTCTCTAGTTCATTCCTAAACTGCTGAATATAGCAATAAAGTGTAGAATGCTTTTCAATTGGGAAATTCCAGCTAATCCATAAAAAGTATAAGTCCTGCCAGTTGGTACTCCATTTTTTTATATCTCGACCTCGCAAATAAGGTTTAATAATTCTTTCAAGTCCATGATCTTGTGAAATCAAATAGTTCTTTATTGACGCATCAATGACAAAAGCTTTAGTGCATCCAGGTTTAATTCCATAGCAGATTTTACCTTGAGTATATTTTTCTAGAGTTGTGCCAGATAATTCTAGCTTTTCAAACAATGAATTGGTTCTTGATTCTTCCAACTTCCAAGTTGTATTTTTTAGAGATTTTTGAGTTATGAAGGTGGATTTATTCTTAAATTGTGTTTCTATCTCCATAATATCTTTTACTTCCTTTGCTATCATTGAAATTACCATTGATTCTTCTAGTGGAAGCTGCTTCTGAAGTAGCAAGATAGCAGGGTAAGTTGTTGCATCGAAAACTGGTAAGTCTCCAAAATCAACGATGGTATGTAGTCTAGTCTGGTTAGATAACTGGTCTCTAAGTTTGTCACCATAACCAGTTCGCATAAATTTATTGGAGCTAATAAAAGATAAATACCCACTGTGGCGCAATAAGTCTACACCTTGACCATAGAAGTAGGTGTAGATATCAGCCATGCTTTTATATAGTTCAGGAAATTCCGCTTTTAGAGTGTCTTTATACTCTTGCCCTAGCCTCTCCTGTCTCACATATGGCGGATTACCAATTACAGTGTCAAACCCACCCTTCTCCTGAAACACATCATTAAAATGCAGATGGTACTGGAAGAAGGAGAGCGATCGCTCCCCACGGTCCACTTCAGCCGCAAACCTATCCAACTCTGCCAATTTCTCAGCGATCGCCTGCTGCTCTTTGAGCTGAGTACGACTAGTTTTACCCATTCGCCGGATGTCTTGCTCCAGTTTGCGTCGCTTGCCCTCCCAGTACTGCCGACGATCAGCAGTGGCGATCCGAAATACATTCGCTTCAGCCTCAACAATCTGCTGTCGCAGTATCTTCCGACCCTCAGACTGAGCGCTGTAATACCTATGCTGTAAATCTAGTAGTGGTTGAATTGCCTGTTGCACTGGGGTAACGGCTAACATCCCCTGCTGAGTTTTGGTTGGGTCGGGAATCAGCCGCTCGCCATGAATCGTAGAGATGAGGGAATCGCCACACATCAGCTTGTAATCCAAGTTGGGCAGTGGCTCTAAATCCTCAATGCTGGGAACATCCACCACTAGCGATAGCCACATCCGCAGCTTGGCAATTTCAATCGCCTCTGGTTTGATGTCCACTCCATAGAGATTATTGGCGATGATGTCTCGCTTCCACTGGCTGATTGTGAGACCGCCACGCTTTACAGTCGCGCCCTCCCGTCTAGCGATCGCCTGCCGGACGGACAAAATCACCTGCATCATGCCCAGTGGGAACGCACCCGACCCAACTGCTGGATCGAGACACTTAACCTCTTCCAATGCCTGCTTGAGTTTCTTCGTCTGCTCTTTACTCAGCAGTTTCTTCAGGTCATCTTCAGGGAAGTCAGAGTCAAGCTCCATCAGTTGCTTGATGGTCTCTAAACTCATGCCGCTTTCGTCAGCAAGATAGCGACTGAGGACTTCCACGCACATAAAGTGGACAATGCCCCGTGGTGTGTAGAAAGTTCCGCTCTGGCCCCGCTCCTCCTTTGCCAACAGATTCTCGAATACCTTTCCTAACATTTCCGGGTCAACCGCTACGTCTTCATCTCCCTGGACGTTTTCAGCAACAGTGAAGTTGTAACCGTTGAAGAATCCTAAGACACTATTTGCATCGCTGGAGTCAAACAGGGAGTTAGGGAGCTGGATCTGTTCTGGTGTAGTGCGACCAGCTGCGTCTTGAATACTGGGTCCATAATCCCAATCAAACAGCCCTCCATTAAGATAAGGAATTTGACCCCACCGAGACTCACAGTTTGAGCGTTCCTTGTTTAGGGTTTCAAAAAACAGCGGCTCCAGCACCTGAGAGTAAAACTCTGTACCCTCTGGCTCGGTGTTGCGTCCCAGAGTCTTGTACTGTGCTGTGAGAAATTTGTGATTACCTGCTAGAAAGCCTTTCTTCTGAAGGAAGTACAAAAACATGATCCGCCCCAGCAGGCGCTGTGTGAACTGGTGCAGGCGGCTTGGATCGTCAAAATAGGGATGGGGATTATGTTGCCGGACAACCTTCTGAACTGACTCAAACAGCTTCTCGTAGCCGATGTAAAACTGCTTGGTCAGCTTCTCAACGTCAAAGGCTTCACACTGAGTCTGATAGAGTTCTTGAGGGTTAAGGCTATGTACTGCGATCGCCTCTAGACGGTCTCGGTCGTAGTTAGTAGGATTAGCGCGGTCAATCAGCAGCTTGCGGATGCTAGTTCTCAGGTTCATCTGAGCATCGAAGCTCTTGCGGGGGTTGACGAGCATCAACTGGTGATGTTCTTTGGTAGTACCCAGCAGTAGGAAGTTAGCGGAACGTTTACCTAGGCTTTGAGCGATCGCTCGCATCCGGTTACTAGCAATAGAAGGAGAATCGAACTCCGCCGTTTGTAACTGAAATAGCAATACCTGGAGTGGCAGTGTTCCTTTACTTCCCCTTTGGTCTGCGATCAGATAAGCATCCCAAACAGCCTCAGCACTGCGGACTGGTAGCTCTAGGTCACTAACAGCTAGCTGTCGGGCAGCAGCATCGTAACCAAGTTTCTGGAAGAGGGATGCTATTTTCTCTGGTGTTTGCGTATGACGAACGTCGTCTAATTGCAGTAGTCGCTCAAACATCTTGTTCTCTATTTAAAATTAAAGTTTTTCTCAGACAAACGAGCGCCTTCTATCCCCGCACTTAGCAATGCAAAGTGCATAGAAGATTGAAATATGCCAACTAACGCGCAGTAATTTGCGACAGCGTAAAGCGAAGCTATTCTAAAAAGAATTGCTTATGCTTTGCAGCCAAAATAGTTGTAATCTTTTGGTTAGTAGGAATTTGATTCTTGTTTCTTGTACTTCCTAAAACTAAATTGTTTTGATGTGCGGAAGTACTGGTTAGATCCAGATAGTGCTAGAGTTGATGGTGGATTTGGATGACAATCTGTTTTAGTCAATTTGACTCAGACAAGTTGATGGTGGATTTGGATGACAATCTGTTTTAGTCAATTTGACTCAGACAGGTACTTATCCAACAAGCTCTTCCCCTTATCACTTCTCTGTTGCAGAAGAGTTTCAATCTTCTGCATTCCTAGCGGAGAGGGTTTAGAGCGACCATTTTCCCAACGATTGATGGTCGAGAAAGTGACACCTAAATTAATTGCTAACTGCTCCTGAGTCAGGTTCGACAAAAGTCGTAACTCACGAATGAGTTGCCCTATTTCCGGTTGATTGATCGCCAAAGATTTTTTAACACCCATTAAAACCTAAAGTCACTTTTGCCATAAAGCATTTGCTATGTCATTTGCTCTATGATAGACACAAGTAATAGAAGATGACGTGAGTAAAATTGCTGTTTAGTCGATTAATGTTCAAAACTGAATAAAACTAAGGCACTGTCCTAATAATTACTTAACAGTTACTTGACAAAATCAAATTTGTTGGGTTTACACTTACGAATAATTACCAACGCATCCGGAAAATCAAATATTCTTTCATAAGAGTAAATGCAATCTTCACATTCAGTTTAAAAATCTCA
>CAXUIV010000345.1:0-1003 GCA_964250875.1 uncultured bacterium | reverse complement strand
CTTTGGCGATCGCACCCTTCGCCCCATCCCTCGCCCTCCATACCCCTCTGCAAATCTGAACTGAACACTACCAGCTTAAAGTCATAGCGAGCCTCACCCTCCCTAGGAGGCTGCCCATCTGCTTCTAGCCAATTACGCTCCACACCAATATCGTTAGAGCCAAATTGCTACTTGAACTGTGGGAAGGGCATAATTTAGGGGTCATCCGTTGTTTGCAGGTTTATGGATAGGATCTATTGGCACGTTATTTACATTGATAGAGATGCAAACGACCCCTACAAAGGTTGGGGATGGGTAGAGGTCACAACAGAAGACGCCAAACGGTTTGGTGTTCCCACTGGCTATCCGGATACATACACCAAGTTTTGTAGGTTGCCAGCTGAATGTATTAAACTCCCAAATAACGGCAATCTTCCGTCTAGAGGAAAAACAGGCGCAAAGAAGTTTACGCTAAATCTTGATGGAGAGCTTATGACGATAAGAGCGCAAAAGTCTCTAAGTATCCAAGCCGTATGTGCATGGCTCAAAACTTGGGCAAGTCCAAACGCTAAGCTCGTTACCCCTGGTAGTAGAACACACTCTCTCAACGGCGACAAGTTAGCCCACCAAGCCCACTTTGTTTACTTTATTCTTAATCAAGACAGCAATGCCATCAAAATAGGTAAGGCCAAAGATTTGGTAAAGAGGATGAAGTCACTTCAAACGTCCAGTCCAGTTAAGTTGAAACTGATTGAGTCAGTACAGGTTGAGGGAGGTGAAGAAGCTCAACAGCTAGAGCAGTCATTACATCAACAGTTTAGGGAGATTAGACTAGCTGGGGAGTGGTTTAAAGCTGAGGCGCGTCTTCTTGAGTATATCGATCAGTTGTGACAGTAGCAGCAGCATGCGGTCGCACTTCTCCCTGCTGCCACCCTGACTGCTATTCTTTGCTTAGCTGACGTTCTCACGGCGATCGCCCCACCAACTAAAGAACGGATCGTCAAAGCTATACAGGCAGGTGGAG
>CAXUIV010000344.1:0-5789 GCA_964250875.1 uncultured bacterium | reverse complement strand
GACCCGCAATCCAGCTAATAAGGGCCAGAATAACTCCAAAACCGCAACGTCGAAGCTCAAGGAAGTTTTCTGTAGGACTCGGTCTCCCTCATCTGGCTGAAAGGCTGCCTGCATCCAGACCAGGTGATTGCAAATACTGCTGTGAGGAATCATCACCCCCTTCGGCTGCCCTGTAGATCCCGAAGTGTAAATGACATAAGCCAGGTTCTCAGGTGTTGCTGCACTGATGGGGTTCTCATCGCTATCTAACGAATGCTGCCCATCAAGGCACACTACCTCCGCTACGCTCTCGGGCAGACGTGCTACCAGCCGTTGCTGAGTTAGCAGGATTGGTGCCTGGGTATCGCGCAACATAAAAGCCAGTCGCGACTTCGGGTACTCTGGATCTAGGGGTACAAAAGCCCCGCCTGCTTTAAGGATGCCTAGAAGTCCTACTACCATCTCCAGCGAGCGCTCTACGCAAATGCCCACCAAGACTTCCGGCCCGACACCCAACTTTTGTAGGTAGTGCGCCAGACAGTTGGCGCGGCGGTTCAACTCTCGGTAGGTCAGCTGCTGGTCTTCAAACACCAAGGCTACTGCATCCGGGGTTCGTTCCACTTGGGCCTCAAACAGTTGATGAATACATGCCTGCTCGAGGCCGTTTACCTGGGTGTGGTTCCAATCGACGAGCATCTGGCGTTCGGCTGCGGTCAACAGCGATAGGTCCGAGAGTCGCTGCTGGGGATTTACCACCATGCTTTCTAACAAGGTTCTGATATGTCCCAGCATCCGAGCAATGGTCTGATCATCGAATCGCCGCCGAGAGTAGGCAATCTGCAATGAAAGTTCTGCCTCGACATTCGCGATCGCCGTGAGGGGATAGTTTGTCTGTTCAAGTAGCTGAAACTCGCGATTTGCACTGCCATTAAGCGATCGCAAGGTAGAATTTAACAGGTAGTTCTCAAAAACCAGGATGCTTTCGAACAACAGGTTTCCAGGGGGTATATCACTCCACCCTTGAACCTTTACCAGTGGAGTATGTTCGTAATCCCGCATTGCCACCCACTGCGCCCGGAGTTCTTTCAGCCACGGCAGTAGCAATTTCTCTGGAGATGTGCGAGACCGGACCGGCAGGGTGTTGATAAAAAGTCCCACCATCGACTCGGATCCCTTCACTGACCGCCGACACGCTCTTGTGGCCCCAAAGACCACATCCTCCTCGCCACTATAACGGCTCAGAAGCAGCGCCCAAGCTCCCTGAACGAGGGTATTGAGCGTGAGTTGATGCTGTTGCGCTAAGGATTGTAATGCTGACGTCAACGTCTCTGAGAGTCGAATTCCTTGCTTGCCATAACCTTCCTCCTCCGATCCGGTCGGATTGCGGTCTACAACCAGCGGCGTTGGGGCAGTGAAGCTTCCTAGTGTCTGCCGCCAAAAGCTCTCCGCTCTGGTAAAGTCCTGCAATCCTAGCCAATCAATATAATCTCGATAAGGCCGGGGTTGTTCTAGCTGTAATTCTCTGTCCCGGCAGAATGCCTCGTAAAAGGCAAAGAGTTCTTTTAATAATAATGGAAGCGATCGCCCGTCCAGCAAGGAATGATGAAAGGTCCAGATGAACTGGTACTCGGCCTCAGCCAGTCGGAAAAGCGCCAAGCGCATCAGCGGGGCCTCAGTAATCTCGAAGCCACGTTGTCGGTCATCCTGAAGATGAGCTTTCAGTCGAAGTTCCTGCTGCTCGATGGACAGATCACGCCAGTCTCGCTCAACCCAGGGGAGTGTCACCTGCCTGTACACTTTTTGAAGGGGTTCATTGACGCCTTGCCAACTAAAGCTCGTTCTCAAGACTGGGTGTCGCTCGATAACTCGCTGCCAGGAACGCTTGAAGGCCGAGGCATTTAGATCTTCCTGCAAGTTACAGATGAGCTGTTCTATGTCAACCCCAGACTGCGGGGCATGTAGGCTGTGAAACAGCATCCCTTGCTGCATAGCTGAAAGAAGATACGAATCTTCAGTACTTTTCACATTCATAGGGTCTGATTTGTAATTCGACTCTCAGTAAGAGTGCTTATAATGCCTTTTCCACATTCGAAGGCAAATTGCGGAGTTACAACATCATCCTTAGAGCTTGTATTAAATGTACATGTAGTTAAAGATACTAAAATTCTAGCGTTCAAGGGTGTGTGGGAAGGGGATAACATCACGGATATTGCCCATGCCAGTCATGAACTGCACCAGAGGAAATCATCCATCGGCTATCACATCTGGCTTTAGCTCAAGTCTTTGATGCCTTAAGTTACTACTTAGATCATTAGGTAGAAATTAATGAGTAGATTGAACGCAACCGAATTCCTGATGCGCTAATCAATCCACGAGTTCGGCTATGACTGACATAACAATATCCTCAAGCTGCTGCTAAAAATCGACCATCGACTCGCTCATACTCATCCTCAAGCAGCCAAAGTTTTGCTTTTTCGTAGGTAGGGCTGGAGAAAATGGCTTGATAGTTTTGGGCTGGGTCGTAGACAGATGTTTGACCAGTGCGATCACTCAGTAAGATGAGAGTGTAAGGAGGAGAAGCCGTTGGATCTATCCACAGTTCTGTGAATTCCCAGTCATCGGCTAGGTTGGGTGCGGGGGATAACATGGTATCGCTCTCCTTTTACCTTTATTTCACCGTAGTAAAGTGGAATCTGACTACCATCTTGGCTCATTCTGTAGCCAATTGGGTTGGAGAAATAGAGGCCGTAACGTTCGTGTCCGCGAATATTGCCTGTAAACTCTCCGCTTTCAATAATGACAGATGCAACTTTCTGCATAGTAGCTGCATCAGTAAAAATGTGGGCGCTACCCTCCTGTCGAAGTAGTCTTCGCATTTGAGGGGTGTTGGGGAGATGTTTGGCAATATGTCTAGAGTCAAGGGTTAACTCGCGATCAATTCCACTCATTAATTCGGTGAGCGCTCTTCTTAGAAAGTGGGCACTACTCGCTACTTGGGCCGTATGTAAGCACTGCTGACTCTACGAAATCTGAGCTATCAATTAGACTTTGATGCGTGTAGAGACGTTACATGTAACGTCTCTACAGCGTCACCCCAGTTCCTATTCTCTAAAATTCAGCATTCAACGGTGTGCGAGGGAAGGGAATCACATCGCGGATATTGCCCATACCAGTCATAAACTGCACCAGACGCTCAAAACCAAGTCCAAAACCAGCGTGAGGGACAGTACCATAGCGGCGCAGATCCAGATACCACCACAGCTCTGCGGGATCTACTCCTTGGTTCTGCATCCGCCTCTCTAACACTTCCAGCCGTTCCTCTCGTTGAGAACCGCCAATAATCTCCCCAATTTTGGGAGCTAGCACATCCATCGCTCGAACAGTTTTCTCATCATCGTTTAGGCGCATGTAGAACGCTTTGATCTCAACCGGATAGTCGGTAACAATGACAGGCTTTTTAAACAGCTGTTCAGCCAAGTAGCGCTCGTGTTCTGACTGGAGGTCCAAGCCCCATTCAACCGGATACTCAAAGGGGCTGTTGGCTTTTTCTAAAAGAGCGATCGCCTCTGTATAGGTAATACGCTCAAACTGATTGTTGATGATGTTACCGGCTGTTACCAATACGGAATCATCAACCCTCTGGTTAAAAAACTCCATATCCTCTGGGCAAGTCTCCAATACGTGCTTGAAAACGTATTTTAGGAATGCCTCTGCCAGATCCATGTTCCCCTCCAATTCACAGAAGGCCATTTCTGGTTCCACCATCCAAAACTCTGCTAAGTGCCGAGAGGTGTTGGAGTTTTCTGCCCGGAAGGTAGGGCCAAACGTATAGACGTTGCTAAACGCCATTGCCATAGCCTCGACTTCTAGCTGACCGCTAACAGTGAGGTAAGCTGGTCCACCAAAGAAGTCTTTACTATAATCAACTCCTTGTGCTTCTGTCCGGGGGACATCCTTTAAATTCAGGCTGGTGACAGCAAACATTTCTCCAGCCCCCTCACAGTCACTCTTGGTGATGATGGGTGTATGTATCCACAAAAAGCCCCGTTCGTGGAAGAACTGGTGGATAGCATAAGCACAGGCATTTCTGACCCGAAAAACTGCACCAAAACTATTGGTACGCGGTCGCAAATGCCCAATTGTCCGCAGAAACTCAAAGGAATGTCGTTTCTTCTGTAACGGGTAAGTTTCTGGATCCGCTTCTCCGTAAACCTTGAGCGTTTCTGCCTTCAACTCAATTCGCTGCCCTTTACCCATTGAAGGCACCAGTACCCCTGCGACTTCCACTGAGGCCCCAGTATTCAACTGCTTCAACAATGCCTCATATTCTGGCAGTTCCTCATTTAGCACTGCTTGTAGGTTAGCTAGCGATGAACCATCGTTGACCTCAACGAAGGCAAACCCCTTCAATTCCCGCTTTGTGCGTACCCAGCCCTTGATTGTTACCAACTCATCGGGCTGACCATCTCTCAATAATTCACTAATACGTCGCGCCACCATAAATGAATAGTTTTGAGTTTTGAGTTTTGAGTTTTGAGTTTTAGGTTGAAGTCTTTGCCCTATGCCCTATGCCCCATGCCCTTATCCAGCACATGACTTTAATATCCAGCCTACAACAACTCCCAAGCCCCCAAAGCGGACGGCTTGCCAGAAAGGTTCTTTCAGGCTGCCCCAGGAGAATAGCTGGCTTTCTAGGTTAACTTCTAAAGTTTCTATCTGGTCTTGCTTGACTTCACGCAGGCGCTGTTTGAGTTCTACCTGACGCTGCCGGACATTATGAATCTGTATATAACGCTCGTTTAGCTAAACAAGTGATTGCTCCACCTCGGCAAGCGATCGCTCAAACTCGCCTGCCCAGTCTAACGATTGAGAAGTTGGCTGTTCAGGTTCTTGAGGCGGCTGCATTTGAGCTTGGTAGAGTAGTTAATATAGTTGACATCGCACGCCATTATGCTTGAATCCGCCCAGCCTGTTAAAACCACCAACCTGGATGAACTCAGTACTCTGGAGGTTGCCCAAGCTTTAATGGAGCGGCTTGCCATCTCCACCAACGATTGGCACCGCTTAAAGTCTAACCGCAAAGTTCGCGCTAGTGAGCAAGCGGCGGCGGCCTTGGTGTTTCTGCTCAAAGATCAACCGGAGGAAGCTCTTTCAAGACTCCAACAGGCATCTGGTTGGTTAGATCGCTCTATATCTGCACCGCCCTGCCCAACTCACGGTCAGAAATAAATTCGGAGTGCGGGGTTCAAAGTTGGAGTTGGGGGTCTGTCTAGTAAGTGTTTTGAATTGAAAGCTGTTGCGCCTTTAACTATTGGTTCTTAACTCCGAACTCCTCACCCCGCACCCCGAACTTATCTAACGTATTAATGGAAGCCGGAAGCGATGATTCATCTGCTTGCCAAGTCTGAGTTCTGTACCTTCCGGGTTCCAGTCAACTCGGTCAAAAATTTGATGAAGAAGACACATTCCACGTCCACTCTCTGCTTCTGGATGAGGGAGATATTTCGTTGGGTCTGCGTGGTCATCACAGGATGGGGTGAAACCACAGCCTTGGTCAGATATCACCCACCAATAATGGTTATCTGCTAAGACAAAGCGAACCACAACAGTCTTACTGGGGTCTAAATTGTTGCCATGCTTAGCAGCGTTAACCAAAGCTTCCTGAAGTCCCAGCCTCAGTTCTGCCTGCCACCTGTAAGGTATTTCCGCTAACAGCAGATCCAGAATTGGGCAAAGGTACAGTGTAGAGGCAAAGCTAATTGTGCCCCAACTGCGCCCAATTGAACGCGGTGAGATGGTAATCACTACAA
>CAXUIV010000343.1:0-5793 GCA_964250875.1 uncultured bacterium | reverse complement strand
ATAAAGCCCCAACGGCTCAAGAAACCTTTATGCAGATGGCGCAAGCAGCTGGCCTTAGAGGGCGACTGCTTGTTACTATCGGTTTGTTAGTTTTAGCCCGCCTCGGCGTATATTTACCCGTCCCAGGCATTGATCGAGAGCGATTTGCTGCTGCAATGGGATCGGCAAACAACCCCCTGATAGGATTGCTAAACGTCTTTTCGGGAGGAGGTCTCTCGGCTCTAGGCATTTTTGCCCTAGGTATCTTGCCATATATTAACGCCTCAATCATTATCCAGTTACTAACTGCTGCTGTTCCATTCCTAGAGAATTTACAGAAGAACGAAGGAGAAGCTGGGCGGCGAAAGATTTCTCAATACACGCGCTGGGTAGCCCTAGTCTGGGGAATTATTCAAAGCGTTTTTCTGACGGCTATCTTTATTCAACCCTATGCTCTGCATCCAGGACCTGTGTTCATTGCTGAAACAGCGATCGCTCTCACAGCTGGCTCCATGTTTGTGATGTGGGCATCAGAGCTAATTACGGAACGCGGCGTTGGCAACGGGGCCTCATTGCTAATTTTTACTAACATTGTGGCATCATTACCGAAGTCACTAGAGGACACGATCACCTTCGCTCAGACAGGGGGACGGGAGACGGTAGGCCGTGTCATCATTCTCCTGCTGGTTTTCCTGGTGACGATTGTTGGCATCGTGTTTGTCCAGGAAGGAACTCGCAAAATTCCGATCATCTCAGCTCGTCGTCAAGTTGGTCGTCGGCTCCAAGAAGAGCGGCGGAGCTTCCTCCCTCTGCGGTTAAACCAGGGAGGCGTGATGCCGATTATTTTTGCTTCTGCCGTCCTGGTTCTGCCAATTTCCATCGCTAATTTCACCAAAAATCCGACTTTGGCTAAAGTCGCGACTTACCTTAGCCCCAACGGCTCTACACCCTGGCTATACGCTCTGTTCTTCCTGACGACAATCATCTTCTTCAGCTACTTCTATGCGTCGCTGATTATGAACCCAGTTGATCTGTCACAGAACTTGAAGAAGATGGGCGCTAGCATTCCGGGCATTCGTCCAGGACGAACAACGAGTGAGTATGTCGAACGGGTTCTAAATCGGCTGACCTTGTTGGGCGCGCTTTTTTTGGGTTTAGTTGCCATTGTGCCGACCGCTGTAGAGAGTGCTGTGGGGGTACCGACGTTTAAAGGATTAGGTGCGACCTCACTGCTGATTCTTGTTGGTGTTGCTATCGACACAGCGAAACAAATTCAAACCTATGTCATTTCTCAGCGCTACGAAGGAATGGTGAAACAGTAGTGACGCAATTGATCTTCTTAGGGCCACCAGGGGCCGGTAAGGGAACCCAAGCTAAAGCTCTAGCTCACCACTGTAATATTCCTCACATCTCGACTGGTGAAATTTTGCGTCAAGCAGTGCGTCAGGAATCTGAGCTTGGTCTTAAGGTTAAGGAATACATGGAAAGTGGTGAACTTGTTCCCGATCAGCTCGTTCAGGATTTAATTCCGGAGCGACTGCGTCAAACTGATGCCAAGCAGGGTTGGATTTTGGATGGATTTCCCCGCAATATCTTGCAGGCTGAGTTTTTAGACGGGCTGCTAGCGGAACTGGATTCGGAGCGTACGGGGCAATCTAGCAAGCAACAGGCGCTTAATCTAGACGTACCAGATGAAGTCGTCGTGTTGCGTCTAATTGGACGCGCCCAAAAAGAAGGGCGTAAGGACGATACTGAAGAGGCTATTCGCCGTCGATTGGAGGTCTACCGCGAAGAGACAGCACCTGTGATTGACTATTACCGCGATCGCCATCAGCTGGTTGCGATCAATGGAAACCAGCCGCTGGAGAAAGTCACTGCCGAATTGCACAAGGCGATTCAGTACCACGTATGACTCCTTCAGAAGCGTTCGTAACGGTCCAGGTCATCATGGTGGGGGGTATACAGATAAACCCCACTTTATTTTCTAAACTCGGAGCAAACATTTGATAAGATATATTAATGTATTCTTGGAGTACTATTGAAGCCGTTATCTGCTAGGTAAAGTAGCTACAGCCGTTTTAGATGGTTATTGAGTTGAGGAAAGCAAAATTTGTCTAAGCAAGATCTGATTGAGATGGAAGGCACGGTGACAGAGTCCCTGCCCAACGCAATGTTTCGGGTAGACCTAGATAATGGCTTTAACGTTCTAGCCCATATTTCGGGCAAAATCCGTCGAAACTACATCAAAATTCTACCCGGTGATCGCGTGAAAGTAGAGTTGACACCTTACGACTTAACAAAAGGGAGAATTACTTACCGGCTACGTAAAAAATAGACTCGAGTAAAACGATTTCAAAGGGATACTTAATATTGCAATTGCTGCAAAAACATTGGTAAGATATAAGGTTTGTAGTTTGACGAGGACAGCATGAAAGTTAGAGCATCTGTGCGGAAAATCTGTGAGAAGTGTAGCATCATTCGCCGTCGTGGACGTGTGATGGTAATTTGTCCTAACCCAAAGCACAAGCAACGACAAGGTTAGTTCCATGGCTGAGCAAAAACGATGTTTAAGACATCAAAACACTGAACTTAGTTACATCACAGAATAGGGAGAAAGAAGCGTGGCACGGATTGCGGGTGTGGACCTTCCGCGCGATAAGCGGGTTGAAATCGGTCTAACTTACATTTACGGAATTGGTTTATCGCGGTCGAAAAAGATTTTGACCACCACGGGTGTGGATCCAGATATTCGAATCAAGGATTTGAGTGATGCTGACGTTACAACTTTACGAGGAGCGATAGAAAGCACCTACCAAGTTGAGGGCGACTTGAGACGCTTGGAGTCAATGAACATCAAGCGCTTGATTGACATCGGCACCTACCGAGGACGTCGCCATCGGATGAGTTTGCCTGTCCGAGGTCAGCGAACCCGTACTAACGCTCGGACCCGTCGTGGCAGACGGCAGACAGTAGCCGGAAAGAGAAAAGCCCCAAGCGGGAAGTAATTTTGAAGTACCAGCAAGTTCAGCTAAAGCTTAATTCTACGAAATCGATATGGCGCGACCGACTAAAAAGAACACAGCCAAGAAGCAAAAACGTAACGTCCCCAATGGAGTTGCTTACATCCAGTCTACTTTCAATAACAGTATTGTCACTATCGCCGATCAGAACGGAGATGTCATCTCTTGGGCATCAGCTGGTTCCAGCGGCTTTAAGGGAGCCAAAAAGGGTACTCCCTTTGCGGCCCAGACCGCCGCAGAAAGTGCAGCTCGTAGAGCGGCTGAGCAGGGTATGCGCCAGGTAGAGGTTATGGTCAGTGGCCCTGGAGCCGGTCGCGAGACTGCTATTCGGGCACTTCAAGGGGCAGGACTGGAGATTACGTTGATTCGTGATATCACACCCATTCCCCACAATGGTTGCCGTCCGCCCAAGCGCCGTAGAGTCTAAATGCTTAACGGTGGGCTTTTAAGCAAGTCCCCTAAGCCGTGTCAATGCCAAGTGATTGAGAGCGGCAAGTTGCTCCAACCTCAGAGAACGCAATTTGAGCCTCAACAGTTGGGTATCCAGTAAATTAGGAAGGCGATTGATTTGCCTTCTTTGAGAGCTAATAACAAGGGAGGTCGCTCCGTGGCGCAGTTTCAAATTGAATGTGTCGAGTCAAACACTCAGGAAAATCGGAGTCAGTACAGCAAATTTATTTTGGAACCTCTCGATCGCGGTCAAGGAACAACGGTTGGGAACGCTTTAAGGCGGGTGCTGCTGTCGAATTTAGAAGGGACAGCAATCACAGCCGTGCGGATTGCGGGTGTTAGTCACGAGTTCGCGACGATTCCAGGCATCCGGGAGGACGTACTGGAGATCCTCATGAGAATGAAAGAGATCGTCCTAAAAAGCTATTCCCCTCAACCACAGATTGGTCGCTTACTGGTGACCGGACCAACAACTGTAACCGCCGCTCACTTTGATTTGCCTTCAGAGGTAGAGGTCATCGATCCGGATCAGTATGTAGCCACTTTATCTGAAGGGGCCAAGCTAGAGATGGAATTCCGCATCGACCGAGGGAAGGGCTACCGCACAGTCGAGCGAGGACGGGATGAAGCGACAGCTTTAGACTTTCTGCAAATTGATTCGATTTTTATGCCGGTGCGCAAAGTCAACTACAGCGTCGAAGATGCTCGCGTAGATGGCTCAATGCACAAAGACAGACTGCTGTTGGAAATCTGGACCAATGGCAGTTTAACACCGCAAGAAGCTCTTTCCTCTGCCGCTGGCATCTTAATGGAGTTATTTAATCCCTTAAAAGATATCTCTCTAGAGCCAGCGGACCCAAGCATCGACTTGCCAGAGGATCCAACTAGCCAGATTCCGATTGAGGAGCTACAGCTCTCAGTGAGAGCTTACAACTGCCTCAAGCGGGCACAAGTTAACTCAGTAGCAGATCTGTTAGATTACACCCAAGAAGACTTGTTAGAAATTAAAAACTTTGGTCAGAAGTCGGCTGAGGAAGTCATCGAAGCCTTGCAGCGACGGTTAGGCATCACCTTGCCGCACGAAAAGTCTCCAAAACCAACATGAAAGAGAGGTAGGGAGTTAGGGCGTTTTAATCTGATCACCCATCTCCCCACCTCCCCATTTTCCCATCTTCCCATCTCCCACCACTCCTATGCGCCACCGTTGTACTGTCAAAAAACTCAGTAAACCAGCCGACCAGCGACGTGCTCTTTTGAGGGCACTAACTACAGAGCTTATTCGACACGGTCGAATCACTACTACTAAAGTACGAGCAAAGGTAGTTAGCGCTGAAGCGGAAAAAATGATTACCTTAGCCAAAGATGGTTCTCTGGCAGCACGTCGTGAGGCACTCGGCTATATCTACGACAAGCAACTGGTACATGCCCTGTTTGAGCAAGTTCCCACCAGGTATGGTAGTCGTCACGGCGGCTATACCCGTGTGCTTCAAACCGTGCGTCGTCGGGGCGATAATGCTGAAATGGCGATTATTGAACTCGTTTAAATGCTAGATGCTTTGTCACCGACTCAGCGGGTAGCCCTGGTAATCCAGTACTTGGGCACTCACTTTCATGGCTGGCAAAGGCAAAACGAGCAGCGCACGGTGCAGGAAGAAATCGAAGCAGCGCTTTCTAAGATTGTGGGTCACCCTGTGACATTACACGGTGCGGGTCGAACCGATGCTGGTGTCCACGCCGCTGCTCAAATAGCCCACTTTGATGCGGTTAGCTCAATTCCAGCTCAGCGCTGGGCGGCTGTTCTCAACAGCTACCTGCCCAAAGATATTTTAATTCGAGCATCAGCTGCCGTCGATTCGGATTGGCATGCTCGCTTTAGTGCCAGTTGGCGGCGTTACCGTTATACGCTCTATACCGATGCTCGACCGAACTTGTTTGTGCAGCCTTTTAGCTGGCATTATTATCATGCAGTCTTAGATGAATCCTTGATTCAGGATGCTATGACCCCCTTAATTGGGCGTCATCACCTGGCTGCTTTCCACCGGGCAGGATCGAAGCGATCGCATTCTTGGGTAGAAGTACAGGCAGCAGAGTGTTACAGACAGGGACCGCTCCTCTATATTGAAATTCAGGCAAACGGATTTTTGTATGGCATGGTGAGATTGCTGTTGGGGATGCTAGTGCAGGTGGGACGGGGACAGCGATCGCCCGATAGCTTCACTGAAATTTGGCTCCAACAGCGTCGCGAGGAAGTAAAGTATGCAGCACCAGCCCACGGCTTATGCTTATTGCGGGTAGGCTATCCAGAATCTCCTTTTCCTCCAGATATCTGGTATGACACACTGCC
>CAXUIV010000342.1:0-5795 GCA_964250875.1 uncultured bacterium | reverse complement strand
AGGTTTATCTTGCCCCAGGGCAATGCCTTGGCTTTGGGCCAAGGTATTTTGAATCGATCCCCTGAACACCCACTGCCAAAGGCTGACTCCTAAGTGTTGCATCAGACGACTTGTGTAAGGTGATGTCGCTGCATCGGTCGGGAGTGACAGAAGGGGCTGAGGTACCAAGTCCGGCAGCCTTTGATCAAGGCGATCAGGCGCAAACATCGACTGCCAAGCCTGCCACGTCTGGGTCAGAGTTTGAGGCCAACGACAGTCATGATGAGCATACCCACCAGGATAGGGAGCTTTCAGCACCCAAATGGCAAAATTCTCCTTCCCCGTGGTAGAGAGACGAGAGATCGCTAAGTTCAAACACGGAGTTTCAGGTAGCAATGTCGCCATACCATTGACGTATATCCGCGTCCGGTATCGATTCCTTTACCACTTTACTGGGTCTTTGGCTCAAATTCCCTCCTCCGGGTGTTGACATCACTGGTTTTCTAGCTTAGGTGAACTTAAAGCACCTGTTGAAGATCCAGAAGGTAATCCTCCTGTCGAGAGTGAGGTTGGTTGAGTGGGAGTTGAGGCGGAGCAGTTACCTAACCCAGATGGCTCGATAAAGCCCGCAATCTCTGCCTGCCTAATCCATCCTTGTTCTCCTGGTGGCACTGGTGGATATTTTGGTAACGGCTGGCTAACCTTGTGCAGTGGCGAGTGACTTGGCTCTTTTACAGGATGGGCTGTTGTAGGAGTTGAACAGACTTTCACCTGAAGCCAACGATTCTTCTCTGAGAGAGTTTGATCTTGGATGACGTGCAAAACACTACCGGAGGGAATGAAGCCAACTACCCGCTGGTCTTTACTGGGCTTTTCTCGTCGCAACAGCAGTGTTTGACCAGGGACATTAGCGTTATTTATCCTTTTTACCCTGCTGAGTGAGACATTCTCAAAGGGAAGGGATGTAGAAACTGAAGCCCGTGGTGAAGCGGAGTTAGTTGGGTTAAGTGTAGCACTGGGAGGGACACTGGAGGTGACGCTGGGGGTGAGGCTGGGGCTATTTGAACCCAAACCAATCAAAGGGTTAATCCAACGATTAACCTCTGGTCTGAATATATAAGCCAGTAACCCACTGCCTAAAATCAACAGAATGATACCGCTCGAAACCAGCGCAATGTGACGCCGGGGGGCACGAGGTGGGAGAATTTGGGTTTTGAGCCTGGAGGGCGTGGCGTTGGTAGCGATTCCTTCCATCACCATTGTTTTGGCACCTACAGCTAAATCAGGTGAGGCGTGTTGTCTGGGGGAAACGCTTACCGTTGACTCAGGTTCAAAGGAGCTAACCTGACAGTAGACGAGACAAACTGTAACATTATCGTGTCCATTCTGATTATTCCCAATTTCGACGAGCCGCGCTCCAGCAGTTGCTAAATCGACTTTACCATGCAGGATGGGCAAGATTTCTGTGTCCCAGCATTGCTCCACCCGGTCATAGTCACTAAGACCATCGGAACACAGCAGAAAAACACAGTCCTCATCAAGGATGAACCGCTGGACTGTGGGATGTAGAGCGGCGGAAGGACTCATGCCCAAAGCCTGAACCAAAGAACCAGAGGATACCTGTTGGAGAGCGTCTCGATAGAGGGCATAGCCCAGCCTCACCTCGCGGGAGGCAACATCGTCGTCAAGTGTCACCTGATGACAGCCATTGCGCGTAATCCAGTAGGCTCGACTGTCACCGACATGAGTCACATAAATTTCATAGGCGCGAGCCAAGGCCATGACCAGGGTCGTCCCCATGCGTTGACGACCCTGCCGATTTTCACTATCATTGCGCTGACTAATACGGTCGTTGGCAGTACAGGCAGCGCGTTCTAATTGAACGGTAAGATTTGTAGGGTCTAGATTTGAATACAGATTGGTCAACGGCTGCACTTGCTGCTGAATGGTCTCAATCGCTAAATTGGAGGCAACATCGCCGCCCTCATGGCCACCGATGCCGTCGCAGACAATAGCCAAGGCTTCATCGGCTTCAGGCGGTATGCTGGTGCCACTAGCAGGATAACAAGCATCTTCATTGCGCTGACGACTTGGTCCGGTGTCAGTGTGAGTCGTAATCTTGAAGATACGTGCTTGCGATCGCCCCACCTCAGATAAGCCTTGATCTAAAACGGCCAGCAGTTGCTCAGAAGAGTGAATATCTCCTGCAATCAGCTCCTGGCAGACCTGTTGCAAAAAGCTAGCAACAGCCTGTTGAGTTCGTGAGAGCAGGTGACTCCAGAACTGGCCTAGGGCAGCCAGTGTTGGTGCTGAACCCTGGTCTGACTTCAACTCCAACAGTCTTACCAACGGTCCTTCCACTCGTAGCAGTTCTGGCTCCAGTAAAGTAGAGGCGACTCCCTCGCTGCTGAAGGGCTGCCACAGCTGAGCCGTTTGCCACAGCCAATTGAGCTGCCGCATCGATGTACCCTCCTGCCAAGCACCGACCAGTTGTGGCATTACCTGGCCCTCCAATTCCGCAGCGTCTGGTGGCACTTCTGTATAAATAGCAGTCTTCTCTAGCAGAACCACTGCCGCAGAACCATCAGATGGCGTTAACACTCCATATACCTGAGGCACATGCAGCCGGTAAGGAACCAACTTCAGATAGGATTTCGTCGCGTCTGTAACCTCTGAGGCAGGCATTTCGGGCAACCAGCCGGGTTTTGTATCCAACAAAATCCGATGACTCGTCAGCAAGTAGCGATCTCCTACCAATCCTCCCAACCTGTAAGCTGCCAATCCCTCTCCGACAGCCCACAGGTAGCGTTTGATCAAGGGGCTACAGCATCGCTGACAAAACTTATAGTTTCTGGGGTTGGCAGCCTGACAGAGTTCGTTGGGGCAGTAGAGCGTTACCGCGTCATGTTGCATAGTTTTCGCACTGATCGGCCATTCGGAATTTAGTGTAGGAGTGACTATATCTCTGGCCGCTCACCTATCTAAATAGATTGCCATTGTTTTCGCTCGATCGGACTGTAGAGCCTAACCCTGAGTTGGTTGCTGACCGCTCCGCACTTAAGGTGATGTGGCAGAAAGCACCTGCTGACGATTACCTGACTTGATTGTAACGACTATAGTGATTTGTGTCGGTGACAGCTAAAAAGTTGAGAAGCGAAGGTGGCATCTCAGCCAGCAACAATCAGATACTGACAACGTTAGCGGTACGAGTTTTGGTTGAATTTCCCCCGATGGAAAGAGGCGATCGCATCTGTAGTTCTCTATTCTTGATCTAGAAATTTAGACTGTTCCGAAGAATTGAAAGCTATGCCAGATGATAAAGAGGATGTAAACGCGACTCACCGTACTGTCAACCCTGGTGACGTCATCGATAGCGAACACCAAACGGCTGAGGAGAAATCTAAACAGCTTGCTGTAGACTCTCCAGATATTACAGGTGATCACATCAAGGTTCCAACTTACTTTGTCGTTGACGAACCCGATGGTGAACAAAAACCACTGCACCACGTTAAAGACGCTGAGGAAATCTCAGACGTGATTCGTCAAGCCCGTGTGGATGAAGACGGAAATCGCCTGTGGTAGAAATTGTCTTGTCTTAGCTGTGGATAGCAGAGACAAGCCAAACAATATGCGTCTGGTTCTAAAAGCCTACAGCTACTTGCTATCCCCAGAGGCGACTCGAGGAATTCCCATACTGTAGTTAGTAACGCGGCCTGTAAGGTTATAGCTGATTTGACCGTTCTGTAAAAGCGATCGCACAAAATATTCTAAGTCAGAGCCAATGCGGTGTAGATTGTAGTCGGTCAAGTCAACTCCACTGGACGCTTCTACTAATTCATCAAACTTTTGATAAACCTTCCGTAGAGCGTCCTCGTTCCAATTAAATTCATTGTCTGGATCAACGTCCAACGTCAGGACCTGATTGCTCGGGACAAGCTCGCCTTCTCGATTAACTTCAGCCGAAAAGATGCGGATATGTCTGCTGGTAGACTTCAGTAGCTGGGCTTCCATAGACAGATATAAAAGATTTACGTTTGACCACGTCTAGTCAATTTTAACCCGATCTGCACAACTTAGCTGCTAATCTTCTTGCACTAATCTTCCTGCATGAATAATCGAAGCTAAGTGTGAATCATGCCGGTTTGACGAGCGTAGGCGAAAATGCCGCCAGCACCAATGACTGGTCCCACTTCCCCAATAGGCTTGAGACTGTAAACCTCCGAAATTGTGTGGTTGACCAGTACGTCTGTCTCAAAGTCAATAGAAACCTCTTGGCCAGTTTTGAAGCGCTCGCACAGCCGTTCAACCGATTCCCAAGGATAAAGTTCACCCGTCGCTGCACAGTTGCGGAAAAATATCCGGGCGTATGACTGGGCAACCACTGCCTTGACACCTGAAGCTCCTAAGGCGATGGGTGCGTGTTCACGCGAAGAACCACAGCCAAAATTCTCACCAGCAACGATGATAGGGTAAGCAGTCTTGCTTTCTCCCAAGGCAATGAACCTGCCATAACGCTCCGGTAGCCCAGTTAGAGCGTAACTGCCTAGCTTCTCGTACTCGTCCAACTTCGAGGGGACTAGCGTTAGGTACTCAGCCGGAATGATCTGATCGGTATCTATGTTATCGTCAACAACAAAAATTGCACCGCGTACTATCTTACTCATCAGCAGTCTTATAAGGGGATGGTTGAACTTTTACGATTGTACAGTGACCACCTGTAGAGACGTTACATGTAACGTCTCTACATAGAATTCACGTTTGTCACCGGAATAGAATTGCTATAAGCTCCTATATAGAGGATTTAGCTGCGTGCAGTATGCTTAGGACGATTAGGATACCATCGCACAGGCTACCAATAGCAAACATCAGCGATCGCCCCAGAGGCACGTTAAAGATGTAAAAAACTGAGTAAAGTGAACGTGCGATCACAAACGCGATCGCAGCGCCAGTAGCAATAGTAGAATTCTGCCCCGTCACGTATGCCATGAGTGCCGCTACAGCAAACAAGCTAAAAGCCTCAAAAGTGTTCTGGTGCGCCCAACTAGCTCGCTGAGCATAAGGCGGCAGTTTGTCAAACATCGCACGGGGAGCAGCCATGTCATAGCCTATGCGCACTCGCGCATAAGCAACTACCAGAAAAGGGAGATAGATCAGGATGGCGGCGGCAGCGATACAGTATAAAAGAACGGCAGGCGTCGGTAGTTGTGATAGCGTCATTCGCGTTCAATCGAAGTAGAATATCGTCACAACTTTACGCTGATCCTCTGCCTCCTCACAAGTTCGCAGCAGAGTACGGCTGTCGTGAAACGCAAAGCAAATGAGCTGCTGGCACCGGGAGACTATCTCCTGATTACAAAGAGCGCTAGCTTCCGCAAGCGCTAGCTGATCGTTTTCAGCATTTTCTACTAAATGCATCACCTGCTCTAGCTGCTGACGCGACTCTTGCGGTTGACGCTCCAAGCTTTGGGGCAAAATTACCGTTAACAGGTTTGGGTCAGCCCGCATGGCTCCCCTAATGGCAGCTGAGTTGGTGCCGGTTGCACCAGAGGTAATGAGACGATTGCCGGATAGAACTAGGGCGTAACTCATCATTTCAATTAGGTGCTGATGAGTTAGGGGGACGTGACGCGATCCCAGCAGAGCAATTCGCTTAGCCCCTGTCTGCTGAATCGTCGCTAGTTCTTGCGCTAATGTATCAAGCTTTGGTAGGTCTATCGACTGGCTCTGATTGATCAAAGATGGAATCAGACTAAACAACGCAGCTATCTTACCAGATGAAGCAGCGATTAAACTTCTTCTTTAAGAGTATTACCCCC
>CAXUIV010000341.1:0-5828 GCA_964250875.1 uncultured bacterium | reverse complement strand
GGGATATGGGGGGATAGGGAGATTTACCTACTCTGTTATTCTTCAACTCAAAACTCAAAACTCAAAACTTACTCCCCATGCCCCATGCCCTCCGCCCCATGCCCCATGCCCTATACTGAGTGCGACTTGGGATAAACGTGGTCTGTTAAAACATCACCCATGTCCAGAGTGTCACCTACCTGTTGACCATCATGAAAGGCGGCAAGGAGGACTTCGCTGGTTTTTCCCCAGGCGATCGCGCCACTAGCATCAATGCTAATTGCTCCCAGGTCCCGTTGGTGTTGATGGGCTTCAGCAAAAGAACGCCTCATCGCTTCTGCGAGGGAAAAACCATCGGTGACGCGGACAACAATTCTTGCTGCCAGACACTCCTCAATAATGTCTTCGCCAATTCCAGTACAGCTGACAGCCGCATGGGCTGTTGCATAATTTCCAGCTGGCATCGCGGAGTCGCTGACGCGGCCAATTCGCTCAAACCCTTTGCCACCAGTTGATGTGCCGGTAGCTAAACGCCCTTGGCTATCCAGCGCTACTACGCCAATTGTGCCACGTCCAGCCTCACCAGTCACTAACTCCGCTTCTGCCACCACCCCAGCCATCTGTTTAACAAAATTCCCCTGCCGCTCCTGCATCCACTCCTGTAAGCGCAGATCAGTCACGGTATCATAACTAGGGATCTGAAGTTCTCGCAACAGTTCAGCGGACCCATAATCAGATAGCACCCTGTCTGGAGAGTTTTGTAAAGCTTGAGCCACGTCAATCGGGTGCTGCACACGGGAAACATTGATGACCCCGCTAAAGCGCGATCGCGCCCCATCCATCAGCGAAGCACTCATGCGGATTTGCCCATCAGATTGCAGCACCGAACCAGTCCCAGCATTAAAGCGGGGATCGTCTTCTAACAGCTGGCAGCCCAGCACCACAGCATGAGTAGCACTAGCACCCGACATCAGCAGCGCATACACCTCTTCCACAACCTTGTAGAGCGATCGCCGCACCACCTCACTCCCTTCTTTACCCTTAAGGGAACTACCAGCCCCTCCATGAACGATTAACTTAGGCTGTACCCACTCATCTAACATCTCTATTTCCTCTGCGCCTCAGCGGTTCCTTCATTCCTTAGCCTCAGAACGATGGCGGCGGCAGCGTTCTGAGCAGTATTTCACTTCATCCCAGCAATCTTCCCATTTTTTGCGCCAGGTGAATGGCCGTTGACAAACAGGACAAATTTTTGTCGGCAAGTCAGATTTAGAGCGAGTGCGTGCCATGTTAAGTTATTTGATACTCTCATTTAATTTCTAACTCAAAAATGCTGAGGACATTATGGGGGAATCGGCATTGGCTGGAGTGCGGATTGTACTGGTAGAGCCAGCCGGACCGTTAAATGTAGGCGCGATCGCACGAGTGATGAAGAACATGGGACTTCAGCAGTTAGTCCTAGTGAATCCTCAGTGCGATCCACTCTCGGAGGCAGCTTTGCAAATGGCAGTTCATGCAGCAGATGTTTTGGAGGCAGCCCAGAGAGTGGCAACATTGCCGGAAGCGTTGCAGGGGTGTCAACGAGCGATCGCCACGACTGTGCGCCTGCGGACATTGAAAACCCCGCTAGAACCTGCTCGCACAGCACTGCCCTGGCTGCTACAGCCGGGGGCGGCGGCTCTGATTTTTGGTGCAGAGTGCCGAGGACTGAGCAATGAGGAATTAAACTACGCTCAGCGCTTTGTGCAGATTCCTTCAAGTCCCGGCTATCCTTCGCTCAATTTGGCTCAGGCGGTTGCAATTTGCTGTTACGAACTGTTTCAATGTACCCAGTTGTCACCTAGCAATGACACAATATCGCCAACGCGGGACTACGCTCCTCTAGAAACTTTAGAAGGGTACTACCAGCAACTAGAAGCTCTATTGCTTAAGATTGGTTATCTCTACCCCCACACCGCAGCTAGTCGCATGGAGAAGTTTCGGCAGTTATTCAACCGTGCCCACTTGGAAAACGCGGAAGTAGCCATGCTAAGGGGAGTTCTGACGCAGATGGATTGGGCGCTGCGGCAGAGTGAAGAGGGATGAATAGTACAATTATTCACGGTGTTAGAAGGAGTATCGGTGCCATTTAGTCAGCTTTTCGGCACGCGACGTCAGGGCACAACCCGCCTCCAGCGTCGCCGCCAGCCCCAACGGCAGTACACAGCTAGAATTCAACCCACACTTGAGCGTTTAGACTACAGTGTTGGTCGTTCATCCACATCTACTGCGCCTTCACGGCCAGCCGTTTTAGTCCCGTTTGCGAGAGCTACGTCTCGTTACAGTAGCAACCAGATGTCCCAGCCTCCCAGCGCGAGACGCCAGTTGTACGGCGGCAACCTCCGAGCCGCCTCAACTCAAGAGCGAATCAATCAGCGGCGGCGATCGCGTTCAGGATCAACACCCTCGAAGGTCGCACCACTGCTGCATGGGCTGCGACTGCTCATTTTGGGAGTGGGAATTGGCGCGATCGCGGGAACGTTGTTGTCAGTTCTAAGCCCTGATACTCGCATCACGGCAGGAGTTGCTCGGACTGCTACAAGTCAAAATGCCTTTGTTCAAAAGCAGACGGAACGGGCAGTTAATGCGGCGGAACCTTCTCTAGAGCTAAAGCAGGAGGTCGTTCCCTTGAAGATTGCCGTGCAGCAACTGGCTGCCCAAAACCTAGGGTTAATGCCAGGAGTCTTTTTTGCTGACCTTGATAGCGGCGCTTACATGGATTTGAATGGAACCGAGACATTTCCTGCTGCCAGCATGATCAAGTTTCCGGTTCTTGTCGCTCTCTTTCAGGATGTGGACGCTGGCAAAATTCGTCTGGATGAAGTGCTGACCATGCAGCCGGAAATGGTTGCTGGTGGTTCAGGAGACATGCAGTACAAGCCCGTAGGGACGAAGCTTACCACTTCAGAAGTGGCAAACAAGATGATTACGATCAGCGACAATACAGCAACAAACATGCTGATTGCTCGCTTGGGCGGTGCAGAAGCTTTGAATCAAAGGTTCCAAAGTTGGAATTTAACAGCGACAAGAATTCATAATGCCCTGCCAGATTTGACAGGTACTAACACCACAACGCCAAAAGAGCTGGCGGACTTGATGGCTTTGGTGAACCGAGGTGACTTGGTAACACTGAGGTCACGCGATCGCCTGCTGGAGATTATGCGCCGCACTGTCACAGATTCTCTTCTGCCAAGGGGTCTAGGGGAAGGGGCTATGATTGCCCACAAGACAGGCGATATCGGCTCTATGGTTGGGGATGTGGGGTTAGTCGATATGCCAAGCGGTAAACGCTACATAGCTGCTGTCATGGTGAAACGTCCGTATAACGATAGTCGAGCGCAAGATTTGATTCGCCAAGTTTCTCGGATGGGTTACGAACAGTTTAGCAAGCTGTAACAATCACCAGTGGTTTGCGACCAACCTGTAGAGACGTTACATGTAACGTCTCTACACTGGACTGCTATGGACCGCCGAAGTTTTAAGATTAAGTTGGTCCAGCGTTGACCAGACTTGCTGTAGCAGGGGTTCTAGTCCAGTGTGGGCAACTGCTGAGATTAGAAAAACTGGAGCGTGGCTGATTTGAGAGAGTTCGGCGGCTACGGCTGACGTTTGCTCATCTGGGCCAAGGGCATCAATTTTGTTGAGCGCGACAATCTGTAGCTTTGACTCTAAGCCTCGCCCGTAGGCTTGTAGCTCTTCTTGAACTGTGTTGTAGTCAGCGACGGGGTCAGGAGTGGTGCCATCAATGAGATGTACTAGCACTCGTGTGCGCTCAATGTGGCGTAAAAACTCGTGACCCAAGCCAGCTCCGTGGTGGGCACCAGCAATGAGTCCAGGAATGTCAGCGAAAACGGTGCCGTCGCCAGAGGGTTTACGCACCACGCCTAAGTTGGGAATCAGGGTGGTAAAGGGATAGTCTGCTACTTTCGGTCGGGCTGAAGACAGTGACCCAATGAGAGTAGATTTACCAGCGTTCGGGAGACCGATGATTCCCACTTCGGCTAATAGCTTCAGTTCTAGCCGCAGCTTTCGTTGTTCTCCTAAGAGTCCAGGTAGAGCGTACTCTGGAGCGCGGTTACTATTACTCAGGAAAAACTTGTTGCCTAGTCCGCCTTTACCTCCTTGGGCAACACATAAAGTTTGCCCTGGCTCAACCAAATCACCTAAGACACCAGCTTCAGTGTCGTAAACCATCGTGCCACAGGGAACTTCAATCACGAGATTCTTTCCTGCTGCTCCAGTCCGATTGTTCGGCCCTCCGCGAGACCCATCTTCTGCCTTGAAGTGATGAGTGTACCGGAAGTCCAGCAGAGTTTGCAGGTTTTCGACGGCGAGCAAAGTCACGCTGCCGCCACGCCCTCCATTTCCTCCTGCTGGCCCCCCTGCTGGTACATACTTCTCTCGCCGGAAGGCGACGATACCGTCGCCCCCTTTGCCTGCTTCAACTTCAATTTCTGACTGATCGATAAATTGCATCTTTTGTTGTTGACATTTCAACAATATGGTGAGGTATCTTCCTGACACTCATCTGCTAAGTAACAGAGGGCACGGAAGCGTAAGCCTACTAGCTGTTCGTAGAGGGGGTTAAGCTTGCACAGAGGCGGAATGTGGACGATTTTGTGGTTGAACAGCTTGACGTCCCGCTCAAAGGGGCATTGAGAAGGAATCATTCTACACAGAAATCGAGCGACCTGAGGATCTTGGATATCCAGCCCATCCAGCCACTTGCGGACAGGACGCAGGACGTCGGGCGGTAGTGCAGTGGGTGTAGCCGAAGTTGGGGGCTGGATATTTTTAGGATCATAGAGGGTAGATCCTAAAGCTTCTAGCGCTGCCTCTTGAAGCCCTAAAGCTTGGCAGAACTGGCGCAACAGTTTATCTTCAGCAACTGAATATGTACCGTCGGCGATCGCCACCATTACCGCTGTTCGCAAGAAATTTTCAGCCGCACTGGAGTCTTGTGCTAGCGCGTCTGCCAATTCCTGAGGCGTAATCGGTTCTAGTGACCCTAAATTGATGCTAGGGGCTAGCTCGTCCTGCGTTAAAGCAGTAATGAGTTCTTGTTCTTGGGCATTAAATCCGCCGTCTGCCCAAGCAATGGCCAGCAGTCCACGCAGCCAAGCGGCAATCAGCTCGGTGGTACAGGGAGATTGGGTAACACTCGTCATGCACAACACACCAAAAGGTTTCCTGAGTTTATCCTGGTTCTGGTTGGGGTAAGCTACCTGTATAGAAGACCGAGTTGCTTGCGTAGGAATGCTTTTGTGACCCCACCAGAATTTGGATTATTCCTCCTTTCTATCCTAGCGAGTGTTGCCGGACAGTTCTTCCTGAAAACGGGTGCATTGAAGCTGGGAAAGGTCAATGCTGAAAATTTAAGCAATCATGTTCTGCGGATCATGACGACTCCAGAACTGCTGGCAGGTCTCACCTGCTATGGCTTAGGAGCGATCGCCTATATTTTGCTGCTGACACGGGTGAAACTTAGCATTGCCGGTCCAGCGGTTGCTCTAGTCTATGTATTTTCGCTGCTGCTGGGCTGCTTCGTGTTTCGGGAAGCTGTGCCTTTGAGTCGGCTGGTAGGCTTAGGGCTGATTATCTGCGGCGTGGTTTTGGTGATTTGGAAGAGTTAGGGCATGGGGCATGGGGCATGGGAATTGAGTTTTGAGTTGAAGAATGACGGAGTAGGTAACTCTCCCCATCCCCCATCTCCCTATGCCCTATGCTCTATGCCCTATGCCCCATACTTTACAAGTAGCCCGACAACACCTCAACCGTAGCTTCCCCAGTTTTAGCCCAGCTGAATTGAT
>CAXUIV010000340.1:0-5836 GCA_964250875.1 uncultured bacterium | reverse complement strand
TTACCCGTGCTTACAGCCAGTCGATATCGTACTTGGAATCTCAAGTCAAGAACGGCGACATCTCCACGAAAGAGTTTGTCCGGCGTCTTGGCAAGTCTCCTCTGTACCGGAAACAGTTCTACGAGCCGTTTATCAACAGCCGCGTAATTGAGCTGGCCTTTCGTCACTTCCTGGGTCGGGGTCCTTCCAGCCGCGAGGAAGTGCAAAAGTACTTCTCAATCATCTCCAACGGCGGCCTGCCAGCGTTAGTTGATGCTCTGGTTGATTCTCAGGAGTACTCTGACTACTTCGGCGAGGAAACAGTACCTTATCTGAGAGGCTTGGGGCAAGAAGCTCAAGAGTGCCGCAACTGGGGAGCGCAGCAAGACCTGCTGAACTACAGTGCGCCCTTCCGCAAAGTGCCGCAGTTCATCACGCTGTTTGCTGACTACGAACAGCCGCTGCCTGACCAGCACCCCTACGGATCTGGTAACGATCCGTTGGAGATTCAGTTTGGCGCAATCTTTCCGAAAGAAACTCGCAACCCCAGTACGCGACCGGCTCCTTTTGGTAAGGATACCAAGCGCATCCTGATCCACCAAGGTCCAGCAGTCAAGAACCAAAACAGCAATCCGAGAGCGCGGGGTGAGTTTCCCGGTTCCTTGGGTCCCAAAGTGTTCCGACTGGATCAGCTCCCTGGCTTCAGTATGCAGAGCGGACGTCGTAGCGTCTCCAACAAGGGCGTTAGCGTCAAGTTCTCCGAGAGTTCGACTCAAGCAGTCATCAAGGCAGCCTACTTGCAGGTGTTTGGTCGGGATGTCTACGAAGGCCAGCGGCTGAAGGTAGAGGAAATCAAGCTGGAAAACGGCGAAATTCCCGTGCGGGAGTTTATCCGCGCCCTGGCTAAGTCGGATTTATTCCGCAAGCTGTACTGGACATCCCTGTACGTTACCAAAGCGATTGAGTATATCCATCGGCGTTTGCTGGGTCGTCCAACCTATGGGCGGCAGGAAGCCAATCGGTACTTTGATATCTGTGCGAAGAAGGGCTTCTACGCGCTGATTGATGCCCTGCTCGATAGCCCAGAGTACAGTGAAGCTTTTGGGGAAGATACAGTTCCTTATGAGCGGTATTTAACTCCGGGAGGTGTAGCGCTCAGGTCACTGCGGACTGGCAGTATTGCTGAGGATACGGGCACCAGAGTTGATCGGCAAGAGACCGAACGCTTTGTTGAACTAGGTGCCGTGGGAGAGCGGTCGGAACCAGACATTCAGTCCCGCATTAACCAAGGCGTCAATAAGCAACGCGAACAAACCAAAACCTTCAAGCTAGTAGCGGGTACCAACGACAAGGTAGCGGTCCAAACCGTTATCCGTGCCGCCTTGAGACAGGTCTTTGAGCGCGATGTCGAGCCTTATATCTCCAAGAACGAATTCTCGGTTTTGGAAAGCAGACTCGGAAACGGTGAGATTACCGTTAAAGAGTTTGTTGAGGGTCTGGGCGTGTCGAACCTTTACATCAAAGAGTTCTATACCCCCTATCCAAATACGAAGGTAATCGAGCAGGGAACGAAACACTTCCTTGGTCGTGCCCCTAAAGACCAAGCAGAAATCCGCAAGTACAACCAGATCCTCGCCTCTCAAGGTATCCGTGGCTTTATCGGCGCGATGGTCAATAGTCCTGAGTACAATCAGGTGTTTGGAGAAGATACGGTACCTTACCGCCGCTTCCCTACTCTGCCAGCGGCCAACTTCCCCAACACCGAGAAGCTGTATAACCAGCTGACCAAGCAAAATGATGACTTGGTAGTACCCAGCTTTGAGCCAGTGCAGGCCCGGATGGCAACTGACAAGATGCCAATGACGGCGAAAGCGATCGCCGATCTCGCAGCAAAAGCGCGTCAAATTGACCGGAGCAAGCCACTGTTTATTGAGCTAGGCCGTTCCTTCAACGATGGACGTGGTCAGTCGGTTGAAGTTGGCGTTGGTACAGCCCGCCGTAAACCAGCTCGAATTTACCGCGTCACTCAAGGAATCAATTCCAGTGAGAGGGCTCTAGCGATTAATGCTCTCTACTGCCAGGTGCTGGATCTGTTCAGTGGGCAGGTGCCGCAGGAATGGCGCATTTCTTACTTAGAGAGCAAACTGAAGAACGGTGAAATTCCGGTGCGGGAGTTTGTCCGCTCTCTTGCCAGCTCTGACAACTACCGTCGGCGCTTCTACACGCCTTATCCCAATACCAAGGTGATTGAGTTCCTGTTCCGGCATCTGTTGGGTCGCGCTCCAGCAACTCAGGCAGAGATTCGGCAGTACAACAAATTGCTGGCTGATAGCGGTCTTAAGGCGGCTGTGGACGCCATCGTAGATAGCCCAGAGTATGCTCAATACTTTGGTGAGGACGTTGTGCCATACCCACGCTACCCTTCGCTACCAGCAGGTAACTACCTGGGCAGTGTAAAGGCAGCAGCAGACCTGGTAAAACAGTCTTGGTCTGATTTGTCTCCGTCTTCCATTACAGGTGGGGCAACAGGGAGATAGGGCATAGGGCACAGGGCATGGGGCATAGGTGAAGGGTAAGAGGGTAAAGGGCAAAGGGTAAGGGAGAAAGAACTACCCCATGCCCGATGCCCAATGCCCAATGCCCTATTCCCGTAACATTTCGCAACATGTGTTTCTCACCTGCTTTTTCAGCAAACATGAGGAATTTTGTTAAAAAGTGTTAAGAGCTGATCCAGAAGATGAACAAAATGCCGGAAGATATTTGCGGGAGGTAATTGAGTCTGGGGTGCTTGTGTACTGCTTATTACTCAAGCAACTTCTGTCTGTAACAGCTTAAGCGTTGACGAAACTGTTACGTTACCCGAATAGAGGGATAGACTCAGGAACCTAGTGGCGTCACGCCAGTTTAGTAGATCTGTCATTATTCTTGGAGGAATAGTCGATGAGTATTGTCACGAAGGCGATCGTGAATGCGGATGCTGAAGCCCGCTATCTCAGCCCTGGTGAGCTGGATCGGATCAAGAGCTTTGTTACAACTGGCGAACGTCGCCTGCGCATCGTTCAAGCTCTGACAGAAAACCGCGAGCGCATTGTGAAGCAAGCTGGAGACCAGCTGTTCCAAAAGCGTCCGGACATTGTCTCTCCTGGTGGCAACGCCTACGGTGAGGAAATGACGGCAACTTGCCTGCGGGACATGGATTACTACCTCCGCTTGGTCACTTACGGTGTTGTAGCTGGCGATATCACACCCATCGAAGAGATTGGGGTTGTGGGTGTCCGCGAAATGTACAAGTCACTCGGTACCCCAGTTGAAGCTGTGGCAGAAAGTGTCCGGGCGATGAAGAACGTTGCTGTTTCTATGATGTCTGGAGAAGACGCTGCAGAAGCAGGCTCTTACTTCGACTATCTAGTTGGTGCGATGCAGTAGAGTGCATCTCTACGCAAGGCGCGGCTCATATCTGAACAAAAAATTGCCTTTTGGTTTAAATAAGGAATCAAGAACATGCAAGACGCAATTACCTCTGTTATTAACTCATCTGACGTCCAGGGTAAGTACCTGGATACTTCCGCTCTAGAGAAGCTGAAAGGCTACTTCTCAACTGGAGAACTGCGAGTACGGGCTGCTACAACAATTAGCTCCAACGCAGCGGCGATCGTCAAGGAAGCAGTAGCTAAGTCTTTGCTGTACTCTGACATCACCCGTCCCGGTGGCAACATGTACACCACCCGCCGCTATGCTGCCTGCATTCGCGACTTGGACTACTACCTGCGTTATTCCACCTACGCAATGCTAGCTGGCGACCCTTCCATCCTGGATGAGCGCGTACTCAATGGATTGAAGGAAACCTACAACTCCTTAGGTGTTCCCATCGGTGCCACCGTACAGTCAATCCAAGCAATGAAGGAAGTGACTGCCAGCCTAGTCGGCCCTGACGCTGGTAAAGAAATGGGTGTTTACCTCGACTACATCTGCTCTGGCTTAAGCTAAGCGCTTTTAGAGTGCTTTTGGGAGTGCTTTTGGGGGGTAAAGGACTGAAGTTCGATAGCTCTCTATAGGCTCTTTATCAAGGTCTGGGAGTCAGTCGTTAGTGTTAGAACGCTTTTTGCTCTTTGACTCAACGTGTGGTCCCTGAGTATTAGCAGTCTAATATTGATGCTTGACTCCCAGCCTTCGATCAATAATTAGAGATTGGTCAATTAAAATTGCAATCAAACCGATTGAAAACAAAAATTTTCCTAATTTAGTACTGGAGATTTCAACCAATGCGCATGTTCAAAATCACCGCTTGTGTGCCCAGCCAAACTCGGATTCGGACACAGCGAGAACTCCAAAACACATATTTCACTAAGCTAGTTCCCTATGACAACTGGTTCCGGGAGCAGCAGCGGATCATGAAAATGGGTGGCAAAATCGTCAAGGTGGAACTAGCTACTGGTAAACCTGGCATGAACACAGGTCTGGCATAGTTTCCGCACAATCTCCGCCGCTAAATTTACTGATAGACGTTGAGAGGAGGTCGTTTTGACCTCTTTTTTGTTATGGACCACAGCCATCTCAGCAAATGGTATAGCTTTTGGCACCAATTGAGACGCCGTCACTTGGCGCTGCTAGCTGCTTTGCTCTTATGTGTCACGTTATCCTCCGGCCTACTAGCACTCACAAAGCAACCAGTCACAATCACGCTTTTGCTGCAAGCACTAGAAGGTACACAGTGGCGATCGCTCATCCAGGAATTTGAAGCTAAAAACCCAGACATTCGCCTCAACTTGGTAGAAGGACCATTCGCCACCAATCAGGTAGAAGACCTCTACACCTCTGCCTTTTTACTGGGAGATTCACCCTATGACCTGGTGTACATGGATGTCGTTTGGGTGCCAAAATTTGCTGCTGCTGGCTGGCTGATGGATCTCTCAAACCGCATGTCCGAAGCAGAATTAGCGGAATTTCTTCCAGGTGCTTTGGACGGGGGACGTTATGAAGGGAGGCTGTATCGCATTCCCCTGCGTACCGATGGCGGTATGCTCTACTACCGCACCGACCTGTTGCAGCAGGGCGGATACCAGCCCCCCGATACCTTTGACCAACTGATCACAATCTCTCAGGCGTTACAGAAACAGACCGGCACTCCTTGGGGATACCTCTGGCAGGGTAAGCAGTACGAAGGTGTTGCCGCTATGTTTGTTGAGGTCCTACAGGGTTACGGTGGTTTTTGGGTTAATCCAGAGCGGCAAGTCGGACTCGACCAGCCAGCAGCACTACAAGCTGTGGAGTTTTTACGCCAGACAACAGAGAAAGGTATTTCTCCTCCTGGCGTAACCACTTATGGAGAAGAAGAAACTCGCCTCTTGTTCCAAAACGGTAAAGCCGTTTTCATGCGCAACTGGCCTTATGTCTGGGGTCTAGCCGCCAACTCCCCAATCCAGGGCAAGTTCGACAGCAAACCGATGGTTCACGCCATCAATGGAAAAAGCGGTGCTTGTTTAGGGGGATGGGGACTGGGAATTTCTCAAACCACAAAATACCCTGAGCAGGCGTGGCGAGTGATTCAGTTTTTTGCTAGCGAGTATGCTCAAAAGAAGTTGACTTTGGAGACAGGCTATGCTCCTACCTGGCGATCGCTTTACCACGACCCACAAATCGTCGCCAAATATCCCCACTACCCGAAACTGCTAGAGGTCATGGAGCAAACTGTTTTACGTCCACCGCTTGCGCAGTACGCTCAAGCATCCGACATTCTACAGCGCTATCTGAGTGCAGCGCTCACAGGACGCCTCAGTTCAGAGCGGGCGATGAGGACGGCGGCGGCGGAGACGCGGCGGTTGTTGAATGTGAGGGGCGAAGGGGGCTGAGGGAGCTG
>CAXUIV010000339.1:0-5846 GCA_964250875.1 uncultured bacterium | reverse complement strand
TTGGCTAACGCCACAATCTGCCGCGCCACCCGATCACTGGACATAACTCCGATCGGATTGAGATTGCTTTTGAACGGTCCTAAAATCAGTTTCCGCACCACACAAGGAGCATCCAAACGACGTAACGTTATTAAATCTCCCAAAGTCCGTTTAGTGAGTTCGTACAGTGGACTCAGGGCGGGACTAACTTCCGCCTCAGAAGTGTTGACCCACACTTCTTTAAGGGCTACGTCTTTATTGCTTTGAACGGTAGTAAAAAAGAGTTCTAGCAGTCGCCAGGTGGAAAAGGTATTGATCTCATATGATTGTGCGATCGCCTCTGGCGTTCTCGTGCCTCCGACGTTAACGCCGTGGTTGAGGACAAGAATATCAACTTGCCCTAACAACCCAGCCAGTCCCGCCTCTTCACCTACTCGCCAGGTGATCGTCTTCACTGCCAGCGATTCTCCATTCACGATTAGAGTCACAGGCTCTGATTGAGAACTCAGCGCCACTACCTTCGCGCCTGCCTCATGCAGATGCAAGAGGAGCGATCGCCCCAGTGTTCCAGATGCCCCTGTCACCGCAACCGTCTTTCCCTTCAACGCCAGTGCTGTACCCATAATTTTGTCCACCAGAGTAAAAGTACCGCAGTAGTAAGCGTGATCGCTATCAAAGTGATGCCGCCAGTGATAGGGTCGGTTCACGAACCACCGAGCTGGAGGAGCGGTGAAAGGACCGGGCAGGTGAGTGATATCTGTTGTCTGCCGTGCCCATTCGCTGCCGCTGCCACGCGCCATACAGCCGACTAGAAACACTAAAGTGTAGAGAGTTCCAGCCAGTGCTGCCCAGTGGTAGATCGGCATCAGCATGTAGCATCCCCACCACGCCCCCAGTGTAAATAGCAACATCACCAAGCATTCGGGTAGATCGTTACGCCACTGGGACTGACGATAGATGTTGGCATTGGCAACGGTCAAATCTTGGCGAAAGACGCGATGGTGCCACACATGCTGCCGATAGAGCAAGGGCCAGCGATGGGACAACACGTGATAGAAATCCCGCACCAGTTCTGCCCACAAGACAGACCCTACTCCCCAAGCCCCGATCGCGATCCAAGACACCATAGCTACTCCATCCACACTTCAAAGCCATTGTATCGGAACTAGCCAAGATGCTCGACATCGGCTTTTTCCTACTCCCACGCTTCTAGCTCAGTCATCCAGTACTGCACCAGAGCCGTAACCTGACTGCGGCGAGCCTCAAACGTTGCCGCAATCCAAATAAAAGCAAGGCCAAGGACGATGCCTATTGCCCACAACAGTAAGGAGTAGTCGTTAATAAAGAGCCAAAGCTGGCGCAAGACTTTGATGATAAATGTGGCCGTACCTACATACAAGAATGCCCGTGTCCGTAGCGCTAAGCCAGCCAGGATAACCACAATGCTCAAGCCGATAGTTAATAATCCCAGTAGAAACTTATCTTCAGACTGATACAAAGCCGTAAAGCAGATCAGTCCTGTTGCCAAGCAACGGAGGAGATGACGCTTTTCTCGTTCAGATTGCGATCGCAAATAAGGATCGACTTGAGCAACGTATAGCAGTGACCCACCCAGCACGGTGGCATACCACAACGGTTCTGTTACCGCACGATCATTCAGTAGCCGCAGGATTGCCCAATCAGTTAAGAGCATACTGATATAGCTAAGGCGAACTCCTGTTTTCATGGCTCGCCACGCATAAAATGCAGCAACAATCAATAGGCTTTGCAGCGCAATTCCCCAAGAGGTCGTCAGCACAATCGCACCCGGTAATACAGTCGCTGACCGCCGCCAAGGTCTAGCAGACCAACCCCAAGCTTCCCAGGGCAACACAGCCATGCCATAGGCAAAGACGCAGGCGATCACGGCTGCCCAGCCAACCAGAATTGAGTCAGAAACATTTCTGTGCAGAAAGTAGCCAACTGCCCCAGTTGCTTCAATAATGCCACCATATGTCCAAATCTCATCAGACCGACCCTGTACCAGTGCATAAGCCGCGACAACTGCGGTGGTCGCCATCCAGAGCAACTTGCCTGAGGGACTGAGGGAACTCAGCAGTGCCAACAACAGTAGCCCACTGCTACCAACCCAGTGGAAATGAGCGATCGCTTTCAGTTCGCGATGGGTAAGACGTAAGTAGGGAACCAGCCACCGAGACAGTAAGCGAACACCGACGGCGATGGTGATCCCTAACATCGCCATCAGCAATATCCCATCTCCTGCCTCTTCCCCTTTGGTTTGCAATAGATGATAAATCAACAGCTCATAAGCCGCAGCAGAAATGCCAAACACTGCTAGGTAGGTTAAAGGCTTAAAGCTGCTGTAACGCCGACCGACACCGATTCCAATCAGAGCCGCTCCCAAAGTGTACAGTCCTGTTGATGCTGTGAATGTACTGTGTGAGAGGACTAATTCCAGCCCAGCATAAATCAGAGGAATAACGTGCCAACTGAAAGGGGGATCACCGCTTCTACGCCGAGTCCACAAATCCCCAACCAACTGAGCAGTCAGCCCCAGAACGAACTCGGCGAGTGCTAAGCCAGTCAGCGATTTGCCCGTTAAAGCAACCGCACCAGCAACTAAAAGCTCTAAACTCCAGGCCAAACTATAAAACCCTAGATTGCTAGACTGCCGCCAGTTGCGATAGCCAATGGCAGATGTGATCAGCGCCGCTGCTAAGATAAACTTCCAGCTAGCCGGGAGTGGAGTTACATAGACATTTAAGTCATAGGCAGTCAACAGAATTAGGTTGAATCCGCTGATCGCGATCGCCCAACCGTCGGTCGCCGCCGCATAAATCTTGGCCAAGGCTGTATTGCCTCGCTTCAGCCAGCTTTGCAGCAACCATAAGGCTAGCGCGGCGATCGCCAAAAGATTGATTCCCCAACCGGGAGTGACCTGCCCTGCTATCTGCCAAATGACAGCGCCAGTAAAACTCAAACCAAAACCTACCGTCAGTGTTGCAGCTGCTAAATGTTGCAGTCGCTGGGTATTGAACAGCATCAATGCCGTTGCTAGCCCTAAACCAATCAGCCGAGGAGTGGCTGATCCACAGGTCAGGGGTTGAACGATTCCCAAGGCTGCCACGCTTAGCCATGCAGAGAGCTGCCAGTGGGGGAAGTGCCTGCGGCTAGCAAGCCAGGATAGTGTTACTGGTGTCGCTAACCACATCAAATTACTGATGCTGTCATCCAAGCCACTAAACAGCAGCGTGTAGCTGAGTGCAGCCATGACCAGCCCAAAATGCCATGCACTACGCCGCCCTAACAGCCAGCTAGAGCCAACACTGAATCCCCATTCTGCCACCATCCCTCCTAGCAAAATGCCAGCCCAGACTCTGGAAGGTAAATTGGGGAAAAATAGATCGATTCCAGAGGCAACTGCTGCCAAGCCAGCAACATGGGTCAAGTAAATTAACCAACTCCCTAGATTGGAGCGGTTGCGGGTGATGACCGCTAGTGTCAGAGCAGATAACAGTAAGTTGAGCGATCGCACACCCGGATTTGCCACACTCAGCAACGTGAGAATGATCCCCAACGTTAAAGATAGAAACTCTACCCGAACAGCGAGTTTGGGCTGTTGCCAGCGCCGCAGACGGGAGGCAAAGAGTAGTGTCAGCAACAGGTAGGGAAACAAACCTACACCCACCAGCGCCCAAGGCATGAAGGTTGTTCCAGCAATGTTGGTGCAAAATGCAATTAGTCGTTGTTGCAATTCCGTGGGGATGGTGCGCCACAGTAACCAACACGTTTGTAGCCCCACTATAAACAGTGCCGTGACATCCTGAACCTGCTGTAACCGAAGTAAACGGTCTGCTAATAGCCACGCTCCTAAACCGCTCACGGCGATCGCTTGCCATGGCGTCTCTGCTGTCACCGCTACAGACCAACCTGCCAATAGCATCACCGCACCTGCTCTCGTCCAGAGTTGTCGGGCTGGATGCCTGGACAACCAACATAACAACCAGCCACAAATCCCTAAAGCCAAGCCCAGTTGCTGTATGGGTACATGTGCTACAAAAACTGCCCTTGCTATCAGCAGGAGTGTAGCAAATGTTACTGTAATAGTTCCTGAAGGTAGCCTATCTCTGCTCTCCTCTTCCCCTGCTCCCGTAGGCAGGACAGTGCCTTGATACAAAGAGAGAGCCGTTCCTACTGTGCCAATGTATGTTGCGATTAGCGGAAATCCAGCCCAACCCCAACCCCAGTGCAGCCAGCTTAGGCAGATGCTATTGATTATTATTCGGACGCCGGTCAAACGAGGACCTGTTGGCTTTAGCAAGATCATCATGATCGCCGTGAGTGCCAAAGCCGCGATCGCTGCTACCACCCGACCTGACCCACTGCTCCACAGCTTAAACCCGTCAATCATCCAGAAGTTGACTGGGACGATTAGCAAGGTGGTGATCTGTAACATCCGAGCGGTTAGGTGCAAACTTTGCTGACGACTCGTCCAAGCACTAGCTCCCCCAAATGCTAGGGTATAGCCAAACAAAATTTCATACTGCTCCGTCGGAGGAAAATGTTGCCACTGGCTGGCTGCGAGTACCCCCGATGACACAACCACCATGAACACACCCAGAAACAGTAGCCAGATGACGCTAATTTCCGCCATGAATGACTGCACCATTGAGGTGACAAAATTAGAAGGCTGACGGTTAGCAGCGAGTACCGAGCTACTTTCAGGATCAGTAGAGTTGACGATAGGCAACATCGGGGTTTGTAATGCCACTGACGCTTCTCCTGGGGATGTTGGCACTGTCGCTGTAGCAACTTGCGGCAGTGGACAAACCAGCCGCTCCTGGCATAGTCGTTTGACCTGAGAATCGGAGAGCAAGCCCAAGCGCAACCATGCATCCAATCCTTCCAACAACGCAGGCTGCGCTGCTTGGATCATGAGTTCAATCTTGATTGGACGGTTAGGTTGAAATGCCATCTACAACTATCACCTATCACTTAGCTACGACGTATCCCTTAGAACTCGCTTAGACCAGAGTAGTTATGTTCCTCCAGGGAAGCTCCCATCATAAGCACACTCTACTTTGATTGAAATGCTGTGTGCCAATTTTTAGGATTGCAGGTATGTTCTTAAAGTCCAGAGAACTGTTATCTTAATCGGTGTTCGCGTCTCGCTTGTAAACTTAAATGGAGGTGCGGCAGTTCTCTTCCAGCTGATAGCGAAGAGTACCCTGTTGCAAAATCAGATGAAAAGCGGCACCGATTTTGATTTGGATCAATCGTCTTACGAGCTGCAAGACATTACTAAGGCTGTCCGCAGTCTGGCTCAGAGTTGTCAGGGAGATAGTCTGGCCCTTTTAGCTGTGCTGCGGCAGCTAGAGGAGCTACATCGAGAGATTCGGGAAGAACTCTTCCAATCGTCTCTACCCAATACCCGTCAGGCACTTTATTCACTGCTAAAAGATATTGAAGCCAAGGGCGGCTGGCCATACATAGAGCGAATGAGACTGCAATCCTTATTGGTGAACTTGCTAGCAGAAGCTACTAACGAGGACAGTAAAGAAGCACAGGGACCAGCAGCTAGTGATCAGTGATGGGGAGATGGGGGGGGACTTACCTACTCTGTTATTCTTCAACTCAAAACTCAAAACTCAAAACTCACTCCCTGTGCCCTACTTTCTGCCAACTCCATCACAGAGATGGCGATCGCTATCTTTCACGTTGGAGTTGTGCTGTAGATAATCATGAATCCAACTACAACCGCGTCCGAGTAAATTGTCAAGATCCAAGTTCCATAGCATAACTGTATGGTCATCACTCGCCGAGGCCAGCAATTGACCATGAGGAGCGAAACTCACGCCCAAGACAGC
>CAXUIV010000338.1:0-5869 GCA_964250875.1 uncultured bacterium | reverse complement strand
CCCCATGCCCCACGCCCTATGCCCTGAAACCAAAGTTTTCCACCACAAAATTGGGATCGGATAATGCTTAATCTGGCGCTAAAGCTTTGGCTGGAGGCATTATCACTTTTTTAGCTAAACCTAAGCTTCTGAGAACAAAAATTGTCCCCCAAGTGGCATCAATCTCCCAGCGCCGCCAGCCAGCTTTTGCCACATTGGGGTAGGCGTGATGGTTATTGTGCCAGCCTTCGCCGTAAGTTAAGAGTGCTGCCCACCAGAGATTACGAGAGTTGTCGTCCACCTCATAAGTACGGTAGCCCGTGAGGTGGCTAGCAGAATTGATTAACCAAGTGCTGTGCCAAAGCAACACTGACCTAAGGAACATGCCATAAATTACAAAAGACCATCCTCCCAGGGCGTATAAAAGGAAACCAAGAGGGAGCTGAAGCAGCAGGTGATAGCGATTGAGCCAGCGGTAGAACGGGTCTCGATCTAGGTCAGGCGCGTATTTTTTGTAAATTTCGTATTCAAAGAACTCAGGACGAGGGTAAAAAATCCACAGCATGTGACTCCACCAAAAACCGCGTCGGGCAGAGTAAGGATCTTTGTCCTCATCCTCTGTATGAGCGTGATGCAGACGGTGTCCAGCTACCCAGAAAATAACTCCCCCTTGCAGAGATAAAGTACCTAGGATGGCGATCACGTACTCTAACCACTTAGGAACCTGTAAACTCCGGTGAGTTAAAAGTCGATGAAATCCTAGGCAGATTCCAACACTGCCAAACAGCCAGTGCAGAAAAAGCGTAACGCCCAAAGCAGACCAGGAGAAAAACCAGGGAGCCAATAGCGCCAAGGCATGGAAAGCTCCAAAAAAGGCCGCAGTGGTCCAGTCGAGAGCAAGAGACTGCTTGTCAGGCGCAGTTGCAGGTGTAAAGGTCATGAATGCTTACTCTTCTATTGCATGGATCGACCAGGGTTCTGGCCATACCTCCCCTGATGCAAAAACTCTTAAAAGACAGCTACAGTAGGAGAGGGATGCAAGTGGTGCTTGCATATAGCTACCCTAACAGAAGTCCTCAGCAAGTGCAAGCGTTACTTGCATATTAATTTATGTCCTCTCAGAGAGTCTCCACCCGTCAGCGCCTAGTAGATGCAGGTTTAGAGCTTTTTACCTCTCAGGGAATCACAGCAACGACAACGCGACAGATTGCCGAGTTAGCAGATGTGAACGAAGTCACTTTATTTCGCCAGTTTGGTAACAAGCATGGCTTACTGCTGGCTGTGATTGAAGAGTCAGAAGTCTTTGCAGACTTAGGAAAGTCTTTAGTGCAGCAGGCATTTCAGAAGAGCAATATCTGTCAGGCGCTAAAGGACTATGTCAACAGCCAGCTCCAGGCATTAGAACAGATACCAGAGTTCGTCCGCTCTGTCGTTGGAGAAGCTGGTCAATATCCAGCCGCCAATCGTCAAGCCTTAGGACAAAGCTTAACTCAGGGCAATCAACACGTTGCTCAGTATTTAGAGGCAGCGATCCGTCAAGGGCAGCTGCAAACCCGTTTACCAGGAAAAAAAATAGCGAGTTTGCTCAACAGCATGCTGCTTGGATATACCGTGATTGAATTTACCAGCGACTTTCATGAACTTTGGCACGGTCGAGATGATTTTTTAGAGAGTCTGGTCGAGCTATTTTTACATGGAGCAATGTACCAGTCACCCGAAGCAGAGGTAACTGAGAGTGCTGCTACAACTGCGCTGGTTTTTAACGGTGGAATCAAGGAAGCTGTAGATTTACCTGCAACTTTAGTCCACTCGATTTTGCAACGAGCTAAGAAGCTAGGACTGCGTGAATATGGTCTAGCATATGTTTTATTTGGAGCAGGTTTAAGTCCCAAAGAAATTGCCGAGCTACAGCGTTCCCATCAAATCTGTGATCCTCGCCAGCATCTCCTACAGGCAAATCAAGCACGACAAGTGCCAGTCAACCAGCGAATTTTGGGTAAGCGTTATGGTTCCTACACTCGCAATCCTTTAACCCAATGGCTAAAAAGTCGTAAAGATGAGCAACCAGCTCTGTTTTTAAACGACGTGGGGCAGCCAATATCGGCAGAGGAAATCCGAGGGCGGTGGCAGATTTGGACAGAAGGGTTAGTAACTCCTGAAGGTCAATCCCCTACGGTTGAGCAAGCCCAACAGACATGGTGTGTGGAGATGCTAACGAAAGGAATTAGTTTGGAGGATTTAAGTATTTTGACCAGCTGGGATACGGGTAGGTTACAGCCCTATGCTCGTAGAGCAAGAGAAAAAGCAGCCCTAGAACAGGCGATTAAGCTTGATCAGTAAAAAACGTCGTCTATGCGCTCCTTTCCTGCCTGGTATTTCGATGAATCTAAAATGGCTGGCGTTGACTTCGAGGATGCAGCCCAAGTTGAGGTGTATGATCGCAACCAGACTGTCAGTACACCAGAGAAAGAACAAGCTTTAGTTACCCGTCTGGGAATTGGTGCAGCACACCGGGTAATCGATTTGGGTGCAGGAACGGGTAATTTTGCGATTCAAGCAGCGCGGGCTGGTGCGTCTGTCCACGCCGTTGATATCTCACAAGCCATGCTCACTTATGCTCAAAGTAAAGCTCAAACAGCAGGCGCAACTGCAATAGAGTTTCACAAAGCGGGCTTTTTAACTTATGACCATCAGGATGAGGCAGCGGATTTTGTCATCACCAAAAACGCGCTCCACATCCTGCCCGACTTCTGGAAAATGGCGGCTTTCCTGAAAATTGCCGCCATGCTTAAACCCAAAGGTGTTTTCTACCTACGAGATGCGATTTTCTCGTTTCCAGCAGCAGAATATGCAGCCTCGATTGAGACTTGGATTAAGCAAGTCTCGAAGCCTCAAGGCGAAGGGTGGACAGCCCAAGATTTTGAGATGCATGTCCGTGAAGAACACAGTACCTTTGCCTGGGTCATTGAGGGGATGTTAACGAGAGTAGGGTTTGAAATTGTAGAAGTCAATTACAGTACACCGACCTACGCTGAGTATTTGTGCATTAAATCAGCTTCAATGCCACTTTGATTTTAAGGTGTAGGCATTATGCGCAAAGAGATAAGTGTAAATTTTGGCTTTGTGTCTTTGCGCCTAACGCCTTCGGCTTCGCTCATGCGTGAGCAAAATTCATTCTATGCCTACTCAACCACCTCATTCACAGGAAAGCGATCTAGAAGCTGCGTAGCGCGATAGGCATTGCGCTGTAAAGATTCTGACAGATGCGGCACGTAGGGGACCTGCGACAGGAGATCTAATGTCCGCCGCAACAGCCGCACCACATCCCCTTCATCCAAACTTGTATTTGAGCAAAGTTCCGACCATTCCACCCCTAGCGCCCACTGTTCTAACAAAGGGATTAGCTCATGCTCTAACCAAATGGGCAAAGCTACGCTGTAGCGGCGCTGCAACTGGAACAGCTGACGACGAGTAGAACGCAGTCCCGCCAGCGCCTCCTCCACTTCTGGAGACAGGGTGTAGCGGACCCAGCTATCCGGACGTGGAGTTTCCGTCACCAGGGCCGCGATCGCCGCTGCTAAGTGGTGGGGGTCTAAATTGTCCAATTCACCGCTTGCCAGCGCCAGACCGATCCACAGCTCGTTATCACCCCGAATCGCTGCTGTAGTACGCCCTAACAACGTCGGATTTAGCTGCTCCAGACAACCAAATCGCTGCAAGATCTCAATTAAATTGAGAAATTCTTCCCAATGGTGTTGTGACTGTCTGTACAGGTCTGCCTGACGCGCTTCTATCTCTGCTTGCAGCTGTTGGCTTCTGGTTCTGCGTTTGAGGATTGTACCTGGACTGCCAAGTTGCTGTAAAGGGTGAGTATCTAACTGCGACTGCACAGCGGCAACGCGCTGGATTTGCGCTAGGACTTCGGGTACGGCATCTAGAGAAACGGCAGGGTCAGGAATGGCACGGGCGATCGCCGCTGTTTCCTCATTGCCACGCCGAGACTGACCCGGCTTCAGCGGCATTTCTACTGGTGGCAGCAGGTCACTTGAAATGTCAAGTCGCGGCAACTCTGCATACAGATCAACGACATCAGCAGTTGTCACCACATACCAGCGATTATCTTGCCCCAAGCAGATTAAGAAAGGCGCTTGACCAGACCCTGGAGTTTTAGCAATCAATACAGCTGTCACGGGTGAGGCTGTTGCTACATGCTTGCCCTTGAGGCTAACCAAAGTCCCCGACATGGCAAAACTCATCATCAATCCCAATTGCTCAGCCCGCGCTTCTTGGCTTTGGTCTTGCAGCGTCTTCAGCAACTGGCGTTCAACTTTGAGGCGCTGCTGTAATTTCTCATAGCTCGCCATCTGCTCAGCGTCAACCGAGGCCACCTGTGCCTGGATTTGAGCGAGTTGATTTTGAAGTTCCGTGAGTTCATCCTGCTGCGGCTTTAGCTTCAGCGTCTCCAGATATTGCCCAAAACTGCGTTCTACCAATGCCTTAGCTTGTTCTAGCGTGTGGGTTTGCAGGAGATTCAGCACCATTCCATAGCTAGGTGTAAACTGACTCACCAGGGGATCAGCCCCCGATGTTGCCAGGTAGGCAGCCTCTTTCGCTCCTTCAAACGGCGTTTGCCGGGTTACGACATGACCCAGTTCATCCATTCCTCGCCGACCAGCCCGCCCCGCCATCTGCAAAAACTCTGAGGCATTGAGTAATCGGTGTCCCCGGTCAGTACGTTTAGAAAGGCTAGAAATCACCGTGGTCCGGGCAGGCATGTTGATCCCAGCTGCCAGCGTCTCGGTGGCGAAAACTACCTTAATCAAGCCCTGCTGAAACAATTCTTCTACTAACCCCTTCCAGGCAGGCAAAATTCCAGCGTGATGGGCGGCAATGCCGCGATAAAGTGGAGCAACTTGTCCAGAACGACCTGCTTCTGGGTTCCGCCGCAGGAATGCGTCAATTTGCTGCCGTAGCTGCTGCGCCTCAGCCACATTCACCAGCGACATCTCGCCCAATTCTGCTACTGCCTGGTCACATCCCCGACGACTGAAGATGAAATAAATTGCTGGCAGCATATCTCTTGCCGTGAGTTGACTCAGAGTGTATGCCAAACTTGGAGGCTCTGGCCTAGCACCACGGCGATCGCTGCTGCCTCGTTTGGGTTTTAATCGGGGGTTAATTTTTTGGAGGCTGCTGTCGAGTAGAGGAAATAATCCTTTAGGATTGCAGAAGTGAAATTCCAACGGCACAGGTCGAAAGTCAGAGTAGATTAGCTCTGTTGGCCCATGCACCCTGTTGATCCAGTCGGTTAGCTGTTCACTATTAGCAACAGTTGCTGAAAGCGCCACCAGCTGAATCTCTGCCGGACAGTAGATAATAGACTCTTCCCAGACTGTACCCCGCTGCCGGTCATTCATATAGTGGCACTCATCTAGCACCACCGCCTCAACCCCGACTAGTGATGTGCCCACTTCGCCGATGGGGGTGCCATAGAGCATGTTGCGGAAAATCTCTGTGGTCATGACCAGGATAGGAGCGTCCCGGTTAATGGAAGCATCGCCAGTCAATAGACCTACCCTTTCAGCCCCGAAGCGATTGCGAAAGTCACGCAGTTTTTGATTGGAAAGTGCTTTGAGAGGAGTCGTGTAAAGAACTCGCCGTCCCCGCGATAGAGCGCGATAAATGGCGTATTCACCAATTAACGTCTTCCCCGAACCAGTAGGCGCACACACGACAACCGAGCGATCAGCATTAAGGGCGGCGATCGCAGACTTCTGGAACTCATCTAGCTCAAACGGAAATAGGAGCTTCGGGTCAGAGCTAGCGGCAAATAGGGGGGAAGCATTCACGCAGTAATTTCAACAAATCTACTTACTGGATCAACCATACC
>CAXUIV010000337.1:0-5886 GCA_964250875.1 uncultured bacterium | reverse complement strand
AATATTAATGCTACCATCGCCCATCTACCAGTAACAAATTCTAAGCCAAATAGGTTAAGAACAGGCTCGGCAAATAAAATTAAACCGCTAGCTACTACTAAAGTCGGTAGAAATATCCACTTAGCAATCGTAGATGTTAATCTTTGGAGTCCAGAAATATCACCTTGAGCATATAGAGAAGAAAACTCTGGGGCTGCTATTGAATTTACTGCTACTAGAAAAATTCCCACACTACTAGCAGTTTGGGATGCTGCATTGTAAATCCCTACAAATTTTGTTCCTAATATTGATCCAATCAACAACGCATCCGTTTGATTGAGAATCAAGAAAGAGCCATCAAGAAACAATAATGGTAAAGAAACAGATAACCAATGACGCAACTTAATTGCCGAACGGGCGTGTTTTATTTCTGTTGGAAAGGAACGACTCAAAAATAGAAACTGTGTTACTAATAGAATCAATAAAATACCTAGGGAAAAAGTAAGTGTTAATACACTATTCAAACTTTGGTATACTTTTAACTAAAAATAACTAATCCCAATTAGGAGTGTTGGATAAACTAATTGTAATGGTGCAAAAGCTAAAATAATTTGTCGCAATGCTCTGGCTGTGTCTTGCTGTAGTCGGAGTAAAGCTAGTAGAGGTACTTGCCAAACACCTAACAGAATAGACGTGATATTTTTTACTTCAAACAAAGTATTTTGCCAAAGTAGCAAAATAGTTGAGCAACTAGAGATGACGACACTGACAGCCAAAGTTTGGATCCAACTACTCTGAAGAATACCTCGTAGATGTTGCCAATCTTGGTTCACCGTGTACTCGGGAATAAAGCGTAGCACGGCACCAGATGCTCCGAATCCTGCTAGAAAGGCCAATACAAAACAGATGATATATGCATACTGAAGAACTCCATAATCACTAACTCCCATCCACCGCGCCAGCAACACGTTTACGGTGTAATTGATCCCGATATTCAAAATTTGAATAGCTAGAGCAGTCGCTGCACCTCGTGCTATGGACACCTGGTTGCTGAAGTTTGTCCCGTAGTTGGTTTAATGTTTGCCAAAGGTTCATTTAGGTGATATTTATCCCCCATGTATGTAATTTCAGTTACCACCAGGTGGAACGACAGAATAGAGGTTTTGGCCATGTTCTATCATACTACACACCGAAGTTTTGTACTACCTTGCCCCTCATCACACCTTTGCTAGATCGTTTTCAAGCGTGAATTCCGCATTCTACGAAAGGGTATTTTCGTTGATTGTGTGGCGAAAAGCCTTGAGATTTCGTAGCATTTAAGACATTGAGTGAGGTTCCTACTCTGTAGTTGGGTGCTTGATTTCACAGGTGGTAAAGTCAAATATGTGTAGAGGTTGTAACTATGACCCAAGTCCTACCCAAACTAGTAACCTTTGAAGAGTTCACCGCGTGGCGTCCTGAAGGGGGGCGTTATGAGTTACATGACGGAACGATTATTGAGATGTCGCAACCAGTAGGGGGACATGAAGAAGTTACGGGTTTCTTAGCTCGCAAAGTGACTATAGAGTTCGATAAATTAAATTTTCCCTACATCATCCCCAAAACTGCGTTAGTCAAGCCACCAGAAACTGCGTCAGGTTACTCTCCTGATGTCTTGTTAATAAACAGAGACAATCTTCTAAACGAACCAAAATGGAAAAAGGAATCAACTGTATCCTACGGTGCGTCTATACCGTTTGTAATTGAGGTCGTTAGTACTAACTGGCGCGATGATTACTATAAAAAGTTTGCAGACTATGAAATCATAGGTATTTCTGAGTACTGGATCGTTGATTATGCTGCGTTGGGGGGACGAGAATTTATCGGGAATCCCAAGCAACCTGCTATTTTCGTTTGCGAACTGGTTGATGAGGAATATGTAAGGAAAATATTCCGAGGCAATGACTTAATCATTTCCCCTACCTTCCCCCAACTCAACCTTACGGCGCAGCAGATTTTTGATTCGGCCTTATGAATTACTGTCAAAGCTTCACTTAAACCAATACGCGGGTTGCCGCTCTACTCATCAATCTGCCAAACATCCTTCGCCATCTCCTCATCAAAGATCCTTTTTGGACGCATAACGAGAATGATGCGTCCTAGGAGTGGTAGGTCGGGAGCTGATTCAAACCACTGAATCTCTAATTGCTCCTCTCGTGCAATGATAAAGTGGCCGCTGATATCCCACTCCCGCTGCGCTCGGTCTACAACCACCATAACTTCTTCAGCGTTGCCGGGTGGAGGAGGGACTAGGCGATCGCTATCGCTCAGAAGCACCACCGGATCTTCTGCACTCAAGATAATCTGCCAACCAGGAACAGGCACCCAAGCCCCCTCCCCGGAGAACTTAACGAGTCGAAAGGGTCCGGTTTCTTCAACCAGCGGCACCGCTTCCAGGGCAGCCTGAGGCAGGGGAAGTTTACCCACAACAGGCAGGATGCGGGGTGACTCCATTTCAGACTCTAGACGATAGAGGGGCATCGGTGGAGCAGAACGAGCCTTATCTACGGTAAAATCAGTCAGGAGTTGCTCAATCTTTTGTCGGGCAGCGGCGGTGTGGGCAAAGTTTAATCCACGCGCAATCAGGTGGGCGCGTTCCTGAAGACCTTCCTGCTGTCTGGCAACTTTCCAACACTGGTAGGCCATCGCGTCTCCTGGATGGGCCGAAAACCCTTCCGGCAGCTTGGTCATCCTGGCAAGTTCTTTCATTGCTTTGACAACTTCGCGTGTCCCTTCTGAATCAATATTCTTGGTCAGGAGTAGCTCTGCTGCTGCAACTCGTTCTGGCTGGCTTAAAACACGTAATTCATACAGGCTGTCGCTGCCCTTGCGCTCAAAATGCGTCAACACACTGGCTGGAGCATCGCCACTCACTAGGCTAGTGTAAACCTGGGATCCCACAATGATTTGATTTTGCTGAATTGGCTCAAAGCCAGTTTCTTCAAAAATTCTTTGTGGATTATACCCTGCTCTCTGTAATTGCTGACAGGCTTTTCCCCACTCAACCCACGTTCCTTCCTTTTGCCGAAGCGATCGCAAAAGCTCTTCAGCATCAATCACAGGTTCAGAATTAGGGGGGGTAAATGATTCACTCATAAGCTGTCGCGCATTTTAAGGTACGTTATGGATAAATTCGTGTAGAGACGTTGCATGCAACGTCTCTACAAAGGTCATCGGTAGGGAAACTACCTGATCTAAACTGTAATGCGTTATGGACGAACAATAATCTTCTCTAATGTCCTGGTTTGAGTTTTGGGATTGTAGCCGACTAGCTTGATAAAGCAGCCTGGATTGTCTTGCAGACAAGCCTCGATCTCTGCGATCGCCTTGCTAGCGTTTTCCGGCGGACGCTGCCATTTCCAACTCCGCCAGCTATTGCCAGCCTTTTCACGCGGATTTGCCACCTCTAGGGTGATACGTCCTCCCTGGCGAATCCCTTGCTCTAAGAGTCGCTCTAGGTCAGAAATCGACACTCCCAGCAAGTTTTTATCTATGCTGGTGTAGCTGCCACCGTTGTTCGAGGTTGGTGCTTTTAGTAGCGCTCCGGCATCAACCAGCGCTGGCTGATAGCTAGGCTGCACTTTTGAATCCACTCGCCCTTGGTTCACTCCTGTGGTGTACTCGCGTGCTAACTGCGTGTTTTGCAGACGCTGTTGCTCGTGAACCAGTTGATGACCTAGTTCTACCAGTCGCTCCAGCCCAAACTGAGCTTTGCGAATTTCGATCATCGTGCCTGGATTGTTGGCTAAATAAGTGGATACCTTGTTAAGACCGATTTGGTGAATAAACTCCCGCACCTGCTCGTCGTAAAACCGGGAGCGTAAAGCGCTAAAAAAGTCAATGGATTGAGTGGGAAAGGTGTCAATCAGTTGCTCGATTACACTTGAGGCAACGTTGTCCTCTGCAAAGATGCCGCTAACAACGCCAATTCGATCTTCCCGCACCGGCTCCCAATAGAACTTTTCCATCCGACCATCTCGGACCAAAGGAGCGTAAAGCGTGGAAAAATCGTTTCCGGTAACGATGATTGGGACTCGGTGAATTGGCTGGGTATCGTAGCTTCCAGGCAACTGCACGTCTGTCGGGTTGTCGGCAATGTTCATCAGCGTGCCGTTGACCAGTTGGGTGTTCACCGTATACTGCGTGGACGTATCTACCCGACCAGCACCAGCATCGAGATCGTTAATCAGCAGTACGCACATCTTGCCTCTGACTTTGATCAGCTCAGCGGCATCTCGATATCGCGTCCGGATCAGGCGGACTGGATCCCCAGCATCAGGGCTTTCCAATTCACCAGAAGACATGCGGACTGGCTCAATCCCCATATACTCGAAAACCAACTCACATTGAAATGATTTCCCTTCACCTTTGCGTCCGTGAATGCCGAGAATCAAGGGCACTTTGACTCCCGGCAAATCGAGAAAGCTTTTGGTAATGTGAATAGCAACTTTATCTAAGAAGCGGGGAGAAATATAGTAGCTCATAGATTGTTTTGTAATTTGTAATTTGTAATTCGTAGTTGTCTGCAATTCTGCTGATCTCCCTTAGCCTCCCTTAATAAGGGGAGCTAAGGGGATCTGTGTCACTTTCGCCTTCAGATTGCAGCCATCGATTACGAATTACGAATTACAAGTTACTTATTACCAGTTCTTCGTATTTGGCTTGTGAACGATAAAGCTGAGGATTTGGCACTGCTTCACGTTGTCAAAACCCACAACCCGAACGTAGCAGTTGGAGTTTTCAGAACGGCATGCTTGGACTTCGCTCAATACTTCTTGAGTTCCTCTAGCGCCAAACAGAGGAAGCTTCCACATTGTCCAGTAGAAGTCGGTTACTTCAGCCGTTTCGTTAAACTCAATTGCTGGAATGTAACCTTTGTCGATGACGTACTGGATTTGTCTAGCAATCTGCGCGTCAGTTAAGGGGGGAAGGTAGGACAGGGTTTCGTAGCGGCGCTCTTTTGGTAATGTCTTCATGGTTTCCTGCGGTTATCTATCGTTGGATTCTGGATCGGTGGAATTTTCGGGCAACGCCTCTGGTGCAGTGGCACGACCAATAGCTGGATCGGGCGAGTGCAGTTGCGTAATTCGTTCTAAATGCTGGCGGCGATGCTCCATGTTAGCCTGTGCGATCGCAGTAACAGCCATCTCTGGTAAGAAGGACGTTACTTCTGTTGCTAGATGCTCTCGCACAGTCATGATGCGCAAAGCTAATTCTTGATTCTCCTGGAGTAACTCTTGGAGGTAGGCTTCTCCATCCTGGATTTTGCCCGTTGAAGAGAAGCCATTGAGCCAGATCGCTAAGACTGGATTTGTCTCTCGTAATTGAGCAACAACAACTCGCACTGCTTGATAGGTCAGGTAGCTAACCAGCACCTTGGCCGTATCTTTCGCAACCTGTTTTAAGTCCATAGTTAGCTAGTGTTGTTAGTTGTTGGTTGTTAGTTGTTAGTTGTTAGTGAATGCAAACAACTAACAACCAAATACCAACAACAAGTAACTTAGACGGTATCCATCGCCTGGAATTCGAACTTGATTTCCTTCCAGGTCTCACAAGCGATCGCCAGTTCAGGAGACCACTTACAAGCTTCCCGCAGGATATCGTTGCCTTCACGAGCCAAGTCACGACCTGAGTTACGAGCTTCGATGCAGGCTTCCAGAGCCACCCGGTTGGCAGTTGCACCTGGTGCGTTACCCCAAGGATGTCCTAGCGTCCCACCACCAAATTGCAGGATCGAGTCATCACCGAAGATTTCCACAAGTGCGGGCATGTGCCAAACGTGGATACCACCAGAAGCTACGGCCATCACACCGGGCATGGAAGCCCAGTCTTGGGTGAAGTAGATACCGCGAGACAGGTCTTGCTCGA
>CAXUIV010000336.1:0-5924 GCA_964250875.1 uncultured bacterium | reverse complement strand
AATTCGGTGACAGTGTTTGTTTTTAGTATTGACAGGCTTTTTCCTTTTGGTATTTGCAGACTTCTCTCCGAAATCTAAATCTCTACACACTCATGATTTTGGAGACAATTTATGTCGATTTATGTAGGTAACCTCTCCTACGAAGTTACACAAGATGATTTGAACGCTGTTTTCGCCGAATATGGTTCGGTGAAGCGAGTTCAGCTGCCTACTGATCGTGAAACAGGTCGTCTGCGTGGCTTTGGTTTTGTCGAGATGGGTTCAGATGCTGAAGAAACGGCTGCCATTGATGCTCTTGATGGCGCTGAGTGGATGGGCCGTAACCTTAAAGTTAACAAGGCGAAGCCCAAGGAGGACAGAGGCGACAGAGGTTCTTTTGGTGGTCAACGGGGAAACAGCTCACGTAACCGCTACTAAGGAAAATCAAGGAGATGTTTATGCCTAGTGGTCATGCCAGTCATAAAGGCGCTTCTGACAAACCTAATACCAACGCTCCAGGTCAGATCGGCAGTGCTGCTGACAAATCAGTAGACCCCGAAGATCTTTTACCTGAAGGCGCTATGACAAATACAGTCAGAACCCAAGAATTTGTGGATTACCCGCCTGCCATCGCACGTCCAGACGATGCAGACGCTGAAAAAGCAGAATAATTCAGGGATTGCGGTCAGATATGTCAGCTTTGCACGCACCTTTGTAGAGGCAAAATAGACTTTCTCTGATTGCTAAAATTTGTTTAAAACCCACTCTCTTGGAGGCTTTCTCCATTGAGAGCGGGTTTTAGACGTTAGGTTGTTAGCAAGACAACTTATTTGGTAGCAGCCATTTCCTGCTGAACCTGGCTCTTTGCTGCTTTAAACTCGGTGGCCATTTGCTCCTTTTGCTCCTTGGTGCAATTCTTGTCGATCGCTGCAAACATAGTGCTTTCTTCTTGGCGGATATGGTCGCCAACCACGTCCATCAACTGTTTCACTTTGGTTTTGAACTCAGGTGAATCAGGACTGATGCCCTTGATTTCGTCCAGTATCTGCTTCATTTCGGCCTGCTCATCGTACAGTTCTTGCGTGTTATCGTTGCCGTAGAAAGAGCGCACTTTTGGGTAGACGACCTGCTCTTCGGCTTGAGAATGGGCAAGCAAATCTTTGTACAACTGCCCGAAATACTCTTGAAGTTTCTGAGGATCTTCGGAAGCTCCAATCTCGGTAAATATTGTATTCACCTTGCCATGATCCAGCCTGATCAAAGTCTGAATGTTTAGATCCTGCTTGTCAGTGTTTTGGGTGATTACGCTACCGGCTATGCCTGATAGTGCGGCAATCGAGTCTTGCACCCGTGCCCAAATTCCTTGATCTGCGTCTTTTCCAGTCAACTCGCGAACGCCTACGAGTTCTAGCATTCCTTTAAGCTGTTCTTGGTGAGCGCGATTCTCAAAGTTAACGGTATTCAAAGGCGCGATCGCCACTTCAATATCGGCACCAACCACTTGAGCCGCTTTATGAACAACGATACCGCTCATCACCTGCCCATGCTTAAACAGTTCAAGTTGAACTAGCTTCTGGTAAAAAGATAGTTCGGACCCTGCCATCACTCCGTCAACCTGCTCTACAAATCTCTTGACTGAGTCGTGGGGTTCAGCGTGAATGCCGTACTGCACAATGACTGTCTCCAGAATTCCTAGATTTTTCTGGTCGTCATTCAGCATATTATGGAGGCGATCGCGAACATCCTTGTCAGGACATTCACCGCTCAGTTTCTGTTCAGCTGACATCATCAGGTTCTGGACTGCTTTCATGTCCGCTAATTTTTCAGCGATCGCCTGACGCTTTGTATCATCAAGTGTTGTCACCATGATTTCTCCTCGAAACAATTTTGTTGTGTTTTTTAGATGTTGTATTCATATCTACCTATTCTTAAGACAGTGAAGTTTGAATTCACCTACCCTCAGTCAGATGTTTTAGCTCTATCCGCACCTTGCTAAACATCCTTGGCGAAGTAACGCTCAGTTAGAAAACAACTCTAAAGAATTCAGCTACAGAATTGTTACAATAGAAACGAAAAAGATCACAAAAACCAGAGACAGAACCGATGGCATTATTCGGATTTGGCAAGAAGCTAACAGTACCCACTCCTGAAGAGGCATTGCCGGGACGATCAGAGGCCATGCCAGTACCCTCTCGTCACTACGTCAATGGCAATCCGCTTCAGCCCCCTTATCCCGCTGGAATGGAAGTGGCAATGTTTGGCATGGGATGTTTTTGGGGAGCAGAACGCATATTCTGGCAGCAAGACGGAGTTTTCTCCACCGCTGTAGGATATGCAGGCGGAATAACACCAAACCCAACTTATGAGGAAGTCTGTACGGGACGGACTGGTCACAATGAAGTGGTTCGCGTTGTTTTTGACCCGAAAGTGACCAGTTACGAAGCTTTACTCAAAGTATTTTGGGAGAGTCACAATCCGACTCAAGGTATGCGCCAGGGTAATGACGTTGGTACCCAGTACCGTTCGGGGATTTATGTGAATTCACGCCAAAAGCCGCTGGCAGAGGCTTCGCGGCATGTCTACCAGCAGGCTCTAAATGCAGCGGGTTACGGGACGATCTCCACTGAGATCGTCGATGCTCCGGAGTTCTACTACGCCGAGAGCTACCATCAGCAGTATTTAGCAAAAAACCCGAACGGGTACTGCGGCATAGGTGGAACAAAAGTGACTTGTCCAGCAATGACTACGGTGTGATTGAAAAGGAATCAGGTGTTGGGCGTCAGGAATCGGGTGTCGAGTCACTTGACTGACGCCTTTTCAGTTGCTTTACATCCTCAATAGCCGCAGGTTTTAGCAGTTCAATACTGTCTGAGAGATAATAGAGACGGCAGGGTGTAAAGTGATGCCTAAAAACAAATTTCTCACAGCCAAATGACGCCCCGGAGGTAGAACAATGCCCGACGCAGACTTTCGCGACGAAACAGCACCTCAGAGACTAGGGGAGCCGAGTGCTTATGTTGTTGCAGAACCCAATCGAGCCGATTTTGAAATCAGAGAACATCCAACAGCAAGGCTCGATCTGACTGTTAGACGTCTTTCTACATGGCTGGGTGCATTAACTGGCTTAACTATTCTTTCGATTGGCTTACTGGGTGGGGTAGTGTTTTGGCTGAAGCGAGAAAACGACCGACTCGCTCAACAGCTCACGTCTCTTGACACCTACAAAGCAGAAGTAGCTCGAATTCAGACGCTTGAGCAGAGCATCAGTGGGTTAGACAGTCAAGTTAAATCACTCAACCAGCAGCAGATCTTGCTCAACCAGCAGGTGCCTAAAGGACTAGCAGCACAGCTCAAAGGCATTGAGAGCAATATCTCGTCCCTGCGGAATACGCAAACTGGCATCCAGAAAGTTGAGTCTAGAACTATGACTCGAGAGCAGGTCGATCAAAGTATTGAAAGGGCACTGAGACAGCAAAGAACACCAGGAATATTCCCCAATCCTTCAAGCCCATTCTTAAACCCACCTAATAGGTAGCAATGGTAGCTGGAGGGATTAGGTATTAATGAACAGATCCCTTGATCAAAGCATTATCGCCAGTTAGCTTAATATCATCAACTTTCAATCCTCCCAGTTTAAGTTTAAGATCAGTTAGACGTTTGACTCTACTCTCAGGAATTCCTAGCCTTTGAGAAATTTCTGAGGTGGTAAAGCTTAAATCACCCAGTTTAATTCTTGAGTTTTCATCCAATTTTAACTGACCATCTCCTACCGTAGGCTTTCCCTCTATTCCAATATAGATCTCTCTGTTTTCTAGAGCTGGGAAAGCCTTGATCACTTTTGTAAGTGCTGCCATATCCCCCGCTTTTAACTGTGCAGTTGGGATTTCTGAGATATTAACTATAGCTCCACTTTCTAGCCTTCCGTCCTTAATATTTGTTTTGACAGCTTTGACTGCTTTGCCAAGTTTATTACTAGCTTTCTCAGCAATTTTAGGGGCAATAAGGCTATTCAACTCACTTGCATCAAGCTGCAACTCCACATCTTTACTGTTAGCCACCTGCGGAGTCAAAGCTGTGATTTTAGCCTCAACTTTTTTTCTCGTCTGATATATTTCATTCTTGACATCAGTATCATGATTCTCAGCATCCTTTTGGATTGGTTGCTGTGTATACCAATCAGGGATTTTGTTAGCCTGCGTCCAGTAATAATAAAGTAGAGAACTTCCTCCAACTCCGATTAATACTAGTACAGTCAAAATTCTTCTCACACTCAAAGCTCCGTTCTACGTTTTGATTAAATCACCTTCATTCAGTACCTGTACTAGCGACCCGTCCTCATTCAGCGACATCTGAGTAAAATGTTGCCACTCCTGATTGAATCGATAGCTTTTATCACCTCGTTCTAGAAATCCTAAGGATGTAGCATAGTCAAGGAACTCGGTATAGTTCCAGGGAATATAACCTCTCCACCACAGCATCAAGCGCAGCACAAAATGCTGTAAACAAGCTAAGCCTCCGATATAGATCCCAAAAAACAATCCGCAGCCAATGCTATCAACTATTAAGGAGTTGAGTTCTAAAGGTTCATTTACTACCTTGAGTAGCAGTGTATAAAGTAGAAACCAAGCAGCGCCGCCAATCAGGGTAAAAGTTACAGCACTTTTGGCTGACTCTTTCATTCCTTGATTGCTCACAGTCATCTGCTTAAATTCAGGAACACTCGTTCCCCAAATAATTCCCTCTATCAACCCCCAAATCACTGACTCAATCAGTCCCAAAATTAAACCTTCTACTCCCCAAATCAACCCACAAATCAACGCATCAATCAGTCCGTAAACGATTCCCCACCACAGCCCTTCCAGTACCGAAGACAGTAACCAATCTTTAGCATGCTCAATCGAGAATTTAAGACCTCCAACGGCATAAACTTCTTGAGTACATCCTAAAATCAGCCCATAAGTCACCCCGCCAATGCCTGCCCCCGTCCAACCCGTACTGACTCCGTAAATCGCTCCAATCAGCAGTCCACTGGCTAATCCCACACAGATGTGATACCGCCACTTCTGTGGAGAATCTAACCAAGAAGGCTGAATTCTCTCAACCAAAAACTCTGTGGTGTTGTCCTGTTTGAGCTTAGAGTCCAACCAGGAGAGCCAATATTTTGTTCGCTGAGCGCTGGGTGGTGTTCTCATCATCAATCAGATGTAGCACTTCCTCTTAGGCATAGCAACAATGCTAAGTCTAAAGTATATGCTAGATTAAATGTAATCATAATGACTTCACTTTCTTTATGACGCTGGATGAATTTATTTTGATGGCACAGGAAAGAAATTTTGAGTCTCTGTCTCAAGCACTGCAAGCGTTGTGGTACGACAGCAGAGGAGATTGGCATAAAGCCCATCAAATTGTGCAAGATGCTAGAGATGATAACAGTGCTTGGGTTCATGCATACCTGCATCGCAAAGAGGGTGATATCAGCAATGCCCGTTATTGGTACAGACGCACCAAGCGATTAGAGTCTAAAGAAAATTTGCAACAAGAATGGGAACAGATTGTCTCGGAGCTACTAAAGCAGATTTAGAGTCTAGGTGATAGCAAAAAAAAGCACCCTCAAGGTTTGAGGGTGCTTTTCGTTTAACTGTAGAGACGTTGCCTGCAACATCTCTACACGTTGTTCGTCGCTTAACCGTTGATTGCAGGTGCGGTCAATGCTACTGGTGCTGACTCTCCCGCCGCTAGGTCGAGGGGGAAGTTGTGCGCATTCCGCTCGTGCATCACTTCCATGCCCAAGTTCGCCCGGTTCAGCACGTCTGCCCATGTGCCAATCACTCGGCCCTGTGAGTCTATCACTGACTGGTTGAAGTTGAACCCGTTCAGGTTGAACGCCATCGTGCTGATTCCCAATGCTGTGAACCAGATTCCTACCACTGGCCATGCTGCCAAGA
>CAXUIV010000335.1:0-5924 GCA_964250875.1 uncultured bacterium | reverse complement strand
TGCGGCATGCCGTCTCCCGGTCGTGCAGCGGGTGCTAGACCTGGTTTACTGAGAACTATTAATGGTGTCTATCCAACTGGCTGTGAATGGAACTTTGATGCGAGGTTTGGAGTTGAACGGTAACTTGTTAGCAGTTGGGGCGACTTTTGTTCGAGAAGCAACGACAGAGCCAACCTACCGGCTGTGGTCAATCGACGATCGCCATCCGGCAATGATCCGAGTTGAGAACGGGGCGGCGATCGCCCTTGAAGTTTGGGATGTTCCGGCTGTTGGTTTGAGTCAGATTCTCATGCAGGAACCACCTGGATTATGCATCGGCAAAGTGCGACTTGCGGATGGCGAGATCGTGCTTGGCGTTCTAGGAGAACCAATACTGTGTGAAGGCAGGCGCGAGATCACTCAGTGGGGTGGCTGGCGTGCCTACATCGCTAATCGATCGACTTCACGTTAAATGACAGCAATCATCAAGAGCCAAGTAGCGGAGCGGGATATGGAAAAAGCGACATTTGGAGCCGGATGCTTCTGGGGTGTGGAGGCGGCATTCCGCAAAGTTGAGGGCGTAGCCTCTACTTCTGTGGGCTATATGGGCGGACATTTTGAGAATCCGATCTACCTGGATGTGTGCGCCAGAATTACGGGACACGCTGAGGTTGTGCAGGTGGAGTATGATCCGTCAGTGGTGAGCTACGACAATTTGTTAACCTTGTTTTGGGACATTCACGACCCAACCACCCTCAATCGGCAAGGTCCAGACCGAGGAGAACAGTACAGATCGGTAATTTTTTATCACACGCCAGAGCAGGAAGCAGCAGCAAGACACTCAAAGCAGAAGCTAGAGATGTCTGGTAAATATGACAAGGACATTGTGACCGAAGTTAAGCCTGCTTTAACCTATTGGCTAGCAGAAGACTACCATCAGCAGTATTTCGAGAAGAAAGGACGACGCTGAATTTTTAGCCCTGTGGCAATTCGAATAGAACTGTCATCCTGCCTCTATAGCTAAAGCATGGTGGGAGGAATATGGGAGGCAAGAAAATGCCGCCGAAGACTAGAAGCTATCAAGAATACTTGATTGAGACTCTGGGAGATCCTCAGGAGGCCGCCTTGTACCTATGGGCAATTCTACAGGAAGAGAACCCTGAACCTGAGTTGTTATTTCAAACATTCTCTAAAGGTGAGAAACTGGTTGAGCAACTTGGGATACAGAGGATGATTGATTTTCCGTGGTTCTGGAAAATTCGTCGAAGAGTTCAAAAAAAAGTAAAAGTGCTTTTTGTTCGTCTTGAGAGAAGAACAAAATGATTTTGTCCCAAGATTGGCTAGAAGTGACTTTAAATTGTTGTTGTATCCAAACTTGAAAGTCGGAGAAATGTTTCTCTTGTGCTGTTTCAGGCTGTTCCAATTGATGACGGGCAAAGAAATATCCTGCTAGGAAGGTTCGCAGATGGGAGATTGAGGGCTGCCCTAAGTACATTGCAGGACGCTTTTGAATATTGCGAATCAGGTCATGAAAATCAAACATGTTTCCGTTCCTCAAAACTCGGTTTCCGTAGTTTGAAAGGTTGCACCCAAATCTTGCATTGGGCAGTACAAGTTTCCAATCCAGTCTACTCTGGAAATTCCTTTAGGGTGAATGTTGTCAAATATGAGTTCTTGCCCATTGATTTCTACCGCGATCGCTTCGTGTCGTCCGTTAGTTGAGATATTTTCTTGTAGATGCTCGTGGTATATATTACAAAATGGCTCTTTAGTGTTGCCTGTAAAGAGCTGAATAAATTTGCCAGAGATATTTTGCCCGATTAAAAATTGCTGAATCGCCGCAGCACATTCGACGCATTCAAACAAACGAAAGCGATTCGCGATCACGGTAATCTGCTGGCGAAGTTCGGAGTCACTCATGCTCTACTTTTATCATGGAAGGCGCATTACACTTCCCAGCCTCACCTACGAGCGCCTAGCAGCTCAAGATGACCACTCCTTAATCTGTCAGAAGAGAATGACGACGCTGAATTTTTAACCCTGTGGCAAGTCGAATAGAACTGTTGTCATGTAATGCTCTGCCCAATCGGCACCAAAAGCTTTTTCTAGCACTCGGCGAGTTTTGTCGTTCTGCTGCTGCTTGGTGCAGTAGTAGCGTTGACCAGCTAGGATCTGGGCCTGTTGTTCTGCCCCTACAGGTTTGGCGGCGATCGCCTCGCGACAATGAATCTCTAGATATGCCTTGACGCGCTCTAAAAACAGATCTTCCTCCGAACCGCTGGGTCGAACGAAGATACAAAACTCGGAAAAGATATCTGCCCAAGCTGGAAGGTCGCGTGGCGCTTTGAAGCTGACATCCGGCAACGCCTGAAGAGCAGAAGTATAGTCAGCGGGTAGAGTCCGGTCGGGATTAACAGGCGATAAATCGGCGATCGCGGCACTGATTTGACCTCGCCCTCCCACTAAATCTGCACCAAACATCGGCAGGGCATATTCAGGACGGGGAAACATGACGCAGTGCAAAATGTCCAGTGTCGTTCCCACCTTTGCCAATTCCAGATGCAGTTTGCGGAACTGGGGCGTTTGATAGCAGCGGTTTTCAATCGTCAGCTTCTCTCCCTCCAACCGCCCTTCAACATACCCCAACTCAGCAGGCAAGTGATAAGGCGAGAGGTCGAGGTGGCGATGCCAAACGGCTTCGATGCAGTCGGCAAGCTGCCGAATCAGGTGATGTTGTTGGTCGCGTAGAGAGGGCGTGGAAGTGGTTGACATAGTGAAAAGCCGATTTGCATAGCGGGTTGGTTAAATCCTGAGGGTTTTATTCTACCAACAGTATCTGCCTGAAACTTGTTGGCGATTATGAATACTTTGTCGAGTCAGCTCTATGAGGTTAGAAGACGGCAGGAGGTAGAACTGGAAGCCCTTTGCGTTTGAGGCCGAATGTTTGAAGCGGAGCTACTGAATGGCCCAATCAGTCGAGATCGTCTGATGAAGTCATAGCCACTTTATGCCTAATCAAAATTGTGACAGAACCGCTGGAAGTACAATAGGACTGAGGGCGATGAAGGGAGAAAATGGCAGCACGGGATCTGTTTCACGCAGCCGTTAAGGTAGCGCTTCAGAAGGAGAATTGGGTGATCACTAACGATCCGCTGAGGTTAGAAGCAGGTGGAGCAAATTTTGAGATTGACTTGGGTGCCGAGCGTTTACTGGCAGCAGAACGGGCAGGGGAGAAAATCGCTGTTGAAATCAAAACATTTTTGGGCGACTCTCCGATTACAGATTATCATGCAGCGTTGGGACAGTTTCTGAATTATCGACTTGCTTTAGAACTTAATGAATCTGAGCGCATGCTTTATCTGGCAGTTCCCGTCGCCGTACATGAGGCCTTGTTTCAGCGGGAGTTTTTGCAAATCTCGGTGGAGCGGCATCAAATTAGCCGGATTGTCTACGACCCAGTAGCTGAGGTAATTGTGCAGTGGATAAGCTAGAGCAGTATCGTCAGTTCATTCAAACGTTGTTAACCGAATATGTGGCGACTCCAGTCTCGAATGGTGAAATCGAATCACAAATGGTCTTCGATCTACAACGGGATCATTACCAGGTGATGAATGTCGGTTGGGATGGGCATCGTCGGGTACATGGGTGTGTACTGCACCTAGATATTAAGGATGGCAAGATTTGGGTACAGCACAACACAACGGAAATGCTAGTTGCGCACGAGCTGACGGCAATGGGGGTGCCGAAGGAAGATATTGTGCTGGGCTTTCAAGCACCTTATGTGCGGAAGTACACAGAATTTGGGGTAGCGTAATGGGTGGTTAGCCTTCCTTCCGCAGGTTTTGCAGGTCAAATGTCTATCGCTGACACAAACTGGAGTCAATATCCTCTAGCTTGGCACAGCCACTGAGCGCCATTGCCAAATCCAGTTCGTCGCGCAACAACTCCAGCACATGCTCTACCCCTGCGGTTCCGGCAACAGCTAGTCCCCACAGCACAGGTCTACCCAACAGGACGGCTTTCGCTCCTAGTGCCAGCGCTTTGAGGACATCGGTACCACGGCGGATACCACCGTCCATCAGTACATCTACCTGATCGCCTACAGCTTTAACGACCTCATTCAGTGCGTCGAGCGTCGCGATCGCCCCATCCAATTGTCTACCTCCATGATTGGAGACGATGATAGCTTGTGCCCCATGTTCCACTGCCCGCACCGCGTCGTCTCTCCGCAAAATCCCCTTAACGACTACTGGTAGGGGAGACACGGACTGCAACCATTGAAGGTCTGCCCAAGTCAGTGCCTGATCCATCTGCTCGGCAAAGTAGGCAAACAGACCGGATTCTCGTGAGCGGCGCGGAATTTCCAGGTTTGTCATTGAAGCTAGATTTGCCAGTTCCATACCGGGCGGCAGGGCAAATCGGTTATGTCTATCCCGTTCTCTCTGACCTAGCATTGGAGCATCCACTGTTAAGCAAAGGGCGCTGTATCCTGCTGCTACTGCTCGTTCCACCAACGCTTTTGTTAGGCCGCGATCGCGATGGATGTATAGTTGAAACCATTGCAGTGAGCTGCCTTGTGCTTTAACGGCAGACACCTCCTCCAGGCTTTTGGTTGACAGAGTACTTAGCACCATCACAGTTCCCAGTTTGGCTGCGGCTATTGCTGTCGCCACCTCTCCCTCTGGATGAGCTAGACATTGAAATGCCATAGGAGCCACAAGAACAGGCAGAGATAGAGTCTGCCCTAACACCTTTGTACTGAGGTCGCGTTGGCTGACGTCTACCAACATCCGGGGACGAAGTTTTAACCGCTCAAAGGCAGCACGATTATCTCGCAAGGTGACTTCATCCCAGGCACCACTTGCATAGTAATCCAAAGCCATTTTGGAGAGATGTTCGCTCGCCTTGGATCCGTACTCAAACAAATTGATCAGTTGACTTGCAGACATCTGAACTGATTTGAAAATGTAATTGCCTACAATATCGCTTTTGGTTGTACAATTCTGTTACAGAAACCTCCAATCGTTAGAGGTGTTCTAGCTTCTATCTATTGTAGAGAATGAGGAGAATAACCTTCTTCCCAATCTTCGTATTTTAGGCCGTCAATGCGGTCAAATTCGCGGGTATTGTGGGTAACAAGGGTGAGGTCATTAGCTAGGGCGATCGCCGCAATCAGCAGGTCATTGGGACCAATGGGCGTTCCTGCTAAATCTAATTGGGCATGGACCTGTCCGGCGATTAATGCAGCGTTGTCATCAAATGAGAGGCTAATGAACTGGCTAAAGAAGCGATTCAAATTGGCTATGTTGCGATCGCGTCTTGTACTTTTGTATGCACCATATTACAGTTCTGATTTCACAACTGAACAAAGCCGAATCTCTTCTGGAGTTAGTTCTGCCAGTCTTCGAGCCATGTTAGAAGCACTCTTATTGAGCAGGCGAATGCAGACGTTGCTATCCAACAGATACATCATAATACATTCTCGCCAGAGATCAGTTCCTCGCGGACTTCGTAGGGAAGTTGCTCTGGACGCTCCAACGGTTCGCCCTCCCAACTGCCAATGACCTCTTCAAAAAATCCGGGTTGCCAAACCCTTGATTCTAATGTTGCTGAATTGCTGCTGCGATCCAGGGGTTGAAAAATGATCACTACCTCTAAGTCTTCATTTTTCCAGTCAACTGGAACTTGAATTTGTAATACTCCATCATCACCAACATGAGACCTCAATTTGATGCTTTCCATTGCTCTAACCTCCTGCTCTATTCCTTAAATTTATAACAGTCCGTCTAAAAAACGAATGCACGATAATAGTTCCTCTTCAGTGAGGTCAATCATCGCTACGCCACAAGGGTGCAGTTGAGGAGGAAAGCCACGCGCTATCCTCAGTTAGTACAGTCATGTTGACTACCTCTATAGTAGGACGCGATCGCCTCAGACCTTGTTTA
>CAXUIV010000334.1:0-5929 GCA_964250875.1 uncultured bacterium | reverse complement strand
CTAGGAAGTCTACCTCACCGTCTGTATCAGCCCAAATTTCCTCTGCTGTTGTTTCTCGGTGAATTTGAGGATTAGCTGGGTTACGAAACTGTTGGGGCATGAAGGCATTGGGAGTTGTAGCTGTGATTTTTTCTGCCAAGGCGATCGCTCCTCTCATTCCATGCATCCCGGGAGTCAGCTCTACCTGGGCACCGTAGGCTTTGAGCATTGCCTGCCGTTCTTGGCTCATGGTATCAGGCATGGTCAAAATTAAGCGGTAGCCTTTTGCCGCTGCCACCATCGCTAGAGCGATGCCAGTATTACCAGAGGTAGGTTCGACTAAAACGGTTTTTCCAGGCTGAATCGAGCCAAAACTCTCTGCTCTGGCAATCATGCTGACGCCAATTCGGTCTTTGACAGAAGCGGATGGGTTCATGCCTTCTAGCTTGACGACAATCCGAGCTACACATCCCTCTGCTTGGGGAATGTGATTGAGCTGAACCAGTGGCGTGTGGCCAACTAGTTCTGTAATATCATGAGCAATACGCATCGTTCCACACCTTGCAGGATAGTGCTATCCAGATACCATTATTCAAAGGCTAGCACTACAGCTTAGTTTACAGCGACATGCCGATAGCTTTTTAGTACTTCTTAAAAAAGGGGTGTTACCTTTTGAAGCCTAGTGGACTGTCAAGCAAATTTTGACAGTGTAGAGACGTTGCATGCAACGTCTCTACAGTTAACACTGTTTATGTGAATGCCTGCTGAATGTTGCGGGCTGTAAAACCAAACTTGCCTTCAACGATCTCAAACTTTACGGCTGTACCTGCTTGCAGGGTGCGATAGCCCTCGCCAGGGATTGCTGTAAAGTTGAAGAAGACATCCTCACCACCGTCGTCTCTAGTGATCGCCCCACTGCCTGCCTTGAGATCGAACCAGCGCACTACACCTCGCGCTACGAGAAGTCCACTTGCACCTAGAGGCGGCGCACCGTCGATCCACTGTTGCTGGGGAATCCGAATCTGTTGTACCTCTGGCGCGGTGTAGGCTTCGTAGCGGTAATCAGACCGAGTTGCCATGATGGCACGCAGGTCCTGGCGCAGTTCTTCAACTGTGGGTCGCCCAACAAAGAACCAGCCGTTGTAAATCTTGTGAACGGTCAAGTCAGGCTTCAACACAAAAGTGTATGGCTGAGCGCGGAAGGCATACTCGCCTTCTGTCTCATCTAGGATGTTGAGCTGGTTAATAATATCTTGGTTCTCATCTGATAGGAAGGGCCATTGCGCTCCCAACCCCGCTCGAAAGGCTGCTTGCACCAAGGGTGGATCGACGCTGACAGTGATGAGCTTGCCATAATTAACGGCTAGCTCGCTCTGAAACTGAACAAGTTGAGGCAGTTGTTGGCGATCGCGTGGACAAAAGAAGCCTCGATAGAAGACCAGAATCAGTGGATAGCCATCTGTGAACCCCAAATGTTTATCCATGAGGCTGGGCTGGGTGAAGTCGGAGAGTTTCACCAGTTTGTTATCGTGATCCGGTAGCTCAAAATCAGGGATGCGATCGCCGACTCGTAGATTAAGTGTCATAAAGTAAGTAGATCGATAAGAATAAGCTAGGAGAATACAGTATGAATATTGTTAAACTCTCAAAGGAGAAGAATGTGCAGTCTATTTCGTTACCCCAAGAGTATCAAATTGAAGGTACTGAAGCTTATATAAAAAAGGTTGGTAATGCTATCATTCTGATTCCCAAAGATAACCCTTGGCAGACACTCTTTAGCAGTATAGATTTGTTTTCCAATGACTTTATGGAGCATCGAGAACAGCTTCTACAGCTCGATCGAGAGGAGCTGTTTGAATGAGATTCCTGCTCGACACTAAGCTCTGTGTTTACATCATCAAACGCAAACCTCAAAAAGTGTTTCATCGATTTAAAATGTTAGCGAGTTTCCTCGTATTTCAGATTTGCCCTTAGAGAATTGAGCAGATGACCAGATGCCGCTCTAGCAACGATCAGCGATTTGTGAAACCTGGAAGAATCAGCATTGCATCACCAAAAGAATAGAAGCGGTAGCCACGAGCGAGCGCCTCCTCGTACAGAGCCAGCAACCGCTGCCGACCAATCAAAGCACCAACCAGCATCAGCAAGCTCGAACGGGGAAGATGAAAATTCGTAATCAACCCTTCCACCACCCGCCACTGATAACCCGGATAAATAAACAAATTCGTCTTACCACAAAAAGGCTGCAACTCCCCACCCAAGACTCCCTCACCCTCCAAACTCCGAACTCCCTGCGCTGCACTCTCCAAAGCCCGCACAGTAGTCGTACCCACAGCAATAATCCGTCCTCCTGACGCTTTAGTTTGGCGGATTTGCTCAACCGTTGCCGCCGGTACCTCCACCCACTCCTCATGCATCTTGTGAGTCGTAACGTCCTCCACATCCACTGGTCGAAACGTTCCCACCCCAACATGCAGTGTCACAAATGCTTGCCCAATTCCCCGCTCCCGCAATCGATCCAGTAAACCCGGCGTAAAGTGCAGCCCAGCTGTAGGAGCAGCGATCGCCCCAGGCTGCTGAGCATAAATCGTTTGATACTCCTCCATCTGTGCCTGAGATTCGGTGATATAAGGCGGCAAAGGCACTTGACCAAACAAGTCCAACAGTTGAATCAAAGACACACCCGTTGACATCTCAAACTGCAACAGACGCCCACCAGTTGCCGCATCCGTCCCCAAAACCGTAGCACTTAATAAGTTCGGAGTTGGGAGTTCGGGGTTAGGAGTTTGAGGTTTGAAGAAAATCCTTGCTCCCGGCTTTAGTCGTCTTCCGGGTTTCACCAAAGCCAACCAAATGTTATCTTGCTGCTCCTCCAGCAACAACACCTCTACCAGGCCACCACTAAGTTTATGACCATACAGCCGTGCTGGAATCACACGTGTATCGTTCAGCACCAATAAATCCCCCGGCTTTAACAGTTCAGGCAAATCTCGGAAGAAACGATGAGTATGGTGAGAGGAGTCAACTACCAACAACCGAGAACTATCTCTGGGAGATGCTGGGTTTTGAGCGATTTGCTCCGGGGGCAGCACATAGTCGTACCCAGATAACGAGCGGTCTAATTCCATCTTGGATTTTGGATTTTGGGTTCTGGCAGGCTCGCCAAAAGCTAACGCATAAAATTCAACCTTGCACGCTTACGGCGAGATGGTCTAATTCTTCGCGGCTAGCTGAGATGGAGATTAGGTAAATTACGCCTCGCCAGCTGACAATATCGTATCTGGAAGATCAGACTTTAGTAATTCTACTGAGTCAATTGCAGGCTGAGAAGCTCTAGAATGACATATATGTATTTTGAAACAATCGCAGCTCCGCGATCGCACTGCTTTTGTCACAATGTCTTTATAGAGATAATATAGCGAAGTGGGTAAAATCCCCCAGGACAACTTGGGTGCTTCTCCCCTAGCGGTTACGACCCCCAATTAGCAACAATAGGGATGTTGGATTGGCTTGTCTCCCAAGCACGGCTATGGAATATCTATACTACTTGGCAAATGCCAGCCTCACACTTAGGGTCGTCGAGTACCTCCACAGAACGCCCTACATGCCTGTTAGCTTCTTAACCGTGATTCATCAAATTGATGGCTGGGTCGTCAAGGTCAAACTAAGTTTTCCGCTCAGTTCCCAGCAAGATGGGGATTTCCGGGCCTTTTTAAGTGAATTAGGAATTCCCTACGAACCACCAATGCGCGTGCAGATGGCCCTTTGGAGTTTGGAAGCAGGGCAGTCTCCCATTGATGTTATGCGTCGCTATCAGGTCGCTGTCGTTTCTCACGGCAGTCCAGAGCGAGATGAAATTGAAGCTTTTAAGCAACAATTTGTCAAAGGATTGGGCTACTGTCCAGAAACCTTGGCTTAGCTAAGGTCAAAAGCATCAGGAATATAGCTTTGCAGAATCATCTGGTATTCAGCAAAGGTGACTGCTTCTCCGAGTTGAAATATTTTGGGTGATGCACTAGTTGGGGTTTTCAGGGTCGTTGGTGCCTCAACTGCTTTTTTGTGCTGCTTTGGATGCGATCTTTCACAGTACACAAGGGCAACATCAAACCGGCAGGACGATGTCGCCAAGTGAGGGTGAGTCGCTAAAAAGTATTCAGCAGATCGCCAAAGCTTCAACTGCTTTTGTTGCGTAATAGACAGCAATCCCCCAGCATCCCAATTACCGCGACTGCGGGTCTTGACTTCGACAAAGGCTAACGTAGAGTGCGGGTTGCTGGTTAGGTCGAGGTTGGCGATGATGTCGATTTCTCCCCAACGGGAGCGCCAGCGGCGGTGTAGGATTGTCCAGCCTGTAGATTGTAACCATTGAGCGACTAGCTCTTCTCCCAGTACACCCAAATCTGGATAATGAGTTAGAGAAGGATTCGTCATTGGTTTAAAGCAGTATGAATAGGTTAAGCAATTGGATTCCCACAATTCTAATCAGTTTCTTGTTGAGGGTAGTAGTGAGTGTCGTGGCGATCGCCATCGTCACCTTGAGCTGTTTTAATGCTCCCCCAGCCCTAGCTCTCGACTACAACCACGAAAGCCTGATTGAGTCTAATTTTTCGGGACGTAACTTGACAGATTCCAGCTTTACCAAGGCCAACCTCCGCAGCAGCAATTTGAGCTATGCAGATTTACGGCGTGTCAGTTTCTTCGCTGCCAACCTGGAGGCGGCGAATTTAGAAGGAGCTAACCTTACAAATGCCACTTTGGACTCCGCCCGTCTTATCAAAGCAAATTTGACCAATGCGGTATTAGAGGGTGCGTTCGCCGCCAACACCAGGTTTGATGGTGCCATTATTGATGGAGCTGATTTTACCGACGTGCTGCTGCGTCAGGATGAGCAAGATAAGCTGTGTAAGGTTGCTAAGGGTACTAATCCAAGTACAGGACGCGAAACACGCGAAACTTTGTTTTGCCCTTAGGAGTTTTATACTAGAATACTCTGGTTTTTAAAAAGCTACACAAGTAAGTCAGAAACAGAAAATTGATATTGCCGCTGTAACTTCATACTCCGTAGTTTCGCCTGGTTATATTCTTGAAAGTAAAATTCAGAACGTTCAGGGTCGGCGGAACTGTCGGTTTCTTGCCATAGCTCTAAAAAGTGACGATAGCGCTTTTCACACATCACCTGTTCCATACGGGCAATGGCAGCCTGAATAACCTGGGGAATCCGAAGCATTTGTTCCTGCTGTACCTTTTCATCCAGGTGAAACAAGTAGGACACTTGAGTCATCTCACTCTCGAATTCCAGACATCTCTCTTGCAGGTGTGAAATTAAGTTCATTTGGGTCTGAGTTGCAGAGGCTCTCGTTATTACCTTTGGATCGCTATTCGTGGCAGATTCTAAAATCTGTTGCCACAGAAACCGATGATGAGACATGCTAAATTGCAGCTCACGCTCCTCCAAAGCATCCGCGATCGCCAGCCTGTGTTCGGGACAGTGTAGATAAATCCGCAGAAGTGAAGCCTCTGCCTGTTCGAGAAGACTACGTTCAGGAGCAGATTTTAGGGCTGCTGATTGCCGCCCTTTATTCGGTAACGGCTGGCGTTGGCTGCGTTGAGGGACAATTTGGTCTATAAGATTTTCGACAAGCTGCGATATCAGCCGATCTTCTCCCCGACTGAGTAGTTCTGCACAATGACGAACATAATAATTGCGAGTATCAGGATTATCAATCAGCTTCAGTAATTTCACTAGCTGCTGAGATGCTTGCTGAAACTGACTGGCTTGTTTCAGGTCTCGATTCTTCACAATTTGCTGGATCTGCCAATCTAGCCACAAAGGTGCGATCGCCAGCAGCTCTCGATATTGCTGACCACCCTCGTCAATTGTCTTGAGGAACTCGTCAGCATCTTTGCCTTCAGGCAGGTTGAGAATTTGCAACTGGACTTCACCGCGATA
>CAXUIV010000333.1:0-5931 GCA_964250875.1 uncultured bacterium | reverse complement strand
AGAGCGTGTGGCGAGTCCAGAATTAAGCGATCGCGAGTTAGAAGTCCTGCAACTGCTTGCAGCGGGCCAAGGTACTCAAGCTGTTAGCAAGTCGCTCCAAATTACTGAACGCACTGTCAACTTTCACATCAATCATATTTTAAGTAAGCTAGGTGTGGAGGATCGCACTCAGGCGGTAATTCTGGCATTAAGACGAGGCATTGTGGTGCTGTAGGGCCATACCTGTCAGATTTGTCAGTAGCTCAGTAAGTCAATTTGGCAGCTGATCTTCTGAGAATCTTCTCAGCGACAAAATCAACTGGACTCTCTAGATTAGGAGTAGGCAATAGATGACACCGAACTGCTCTCCCCAATAGTGCAACTTTCATCGCCATCATCTGTTGCTACCTGCTGCACTCCTTCGATCAGAGGTACCAATGAGTCTCAATGATGCCGCTCGTCTACTTGTGCCAATCTCTGGACAAGATCATATTCAGGGATTGGCGAACGCTGCCGTGACACTCATTGAATATGGTGACTACCAATGTGTCACTTGTGGTACCGCTCACCAGTTGATCAAGGCAATTCAGCAACAGCTCAACGACTTGTGTTTTGTCTTTCGCCACTTTCCGCAGCCGCAAATCCATCCTTATGCTCGACGTGCGGCGGAAGCAGCACAAGCGGCAGCGGTGCAAGGTCAGTTTTGGCAGATGCATGACACTCTGTTTAGCCATCAACAGGCGCTCGGAAACGATTATCTGGTGGAGTATGCCTATAATCTAGGACTCGATGTCCCTCAATTTCTGCAAGACATATCCACTCAAGTACACATCGCTCGTATCAATCAAGATATCGCTAGTGGACTACAGCTTGGAGTGATGGTTGCTCCAGCACTGTTTATCAATGGAATTCAGTACGCTGGTGGCTGGAATCTTGAGCAGTTGCTGGCAGCCATTGTCACTGTAGGCAACTAAGCTCCCCGCTCTCTCAAGCATGATCGCTTTTTCCATATAGACGACTCAAAGTTTTACCTGGATTCAATTCATGTCAACAATTACATTTCAGAACAGAAGCTTGACTCATACCCAATTACAACAAGCAGTTGACTATATCAACACTCACCTTGACCGAGATTTGTCACTCGTGCAAATTGCCGGAGTCATTCATCTTAGCCCTACTTACTTTGCCAGTTTGTTCAAACGTGCTACAGGGATATCCCCTCATCAATATGTGATTCGACAGCGGGTAGAACGGGCAAAGATGCTGCTCTCACAGACGGATTTAATGATAGCGGATGTTGCAGTACAAGTGGGGTTTTCCAGCCAGAGTCATCTAACTCAACAGTTTAAACGCCTTACCAGTATGACGCCAAAACAGATTCCTAGAACCATAAGAATCTAACAAATAATTGCCAGAATTGGAAAGCAGTCAAGCATTGGAACTTAGTACACTTTAGATGTTCTTTCTTTAATCGTTGGTGGAAAAGCCCACATGTTCATTTACTCCGGTAAAACTGCTCTGATTACAGGTGCATCTTCAAGAATTGGCGAAAGCTTCAGACGAGAACTTGCTGCGCGTGGTATGAATGTTAGGGCTTGAAAGCAAATGCTTCTCTCTAAACTTCTTTCATTCATTGTTTTTCGGTGGTCTGTCTTCTGTTTATAATTGAGCTGAGCCAAGTGCCATTAATAAGGAATCTGATTTATGAGCAGGCTACTCAAGCAAGTCATAGCTCAAGTTTCCAAAACTGTGCCGTTGCAGACCGTTTTGATTGTGCCGTTTGTGCTACAAACTCTGGTAACGGTCGGCTTAGTGGGATATTTTTCCTTTAGAAATGGACAGACAGCTGTCAACGATCTGGCTAGTCAGGTCCGGCGCGAACTGGCGAAGCAAATTGAAGGCAAACTGCAAACCTACACCACAATACCGCATAACATCAATCGGCTCAACGCCAGCACCTTTGCTCAAGGCAGAATTGACGTAAACGCAGCTAGGGACGAGTTTCCACTCTGGCAACAAATTCAAATTTATCCAACCGTTAGTGACATCTACTGTGCTGATCGCAGCGGTTCTTTTCTGGGTGTACGACGAATTCCTGCCGACCAATCAATTGAACTACGATCAAGCAATGCTGCTACAGGTCATAAAATCTATGGCTACAGCCTTGACCGCAACGGTCAGCGGAGCCAGCTTGTCAGCCAAGACAAGAAATCCTTCGATGCACACGTCCGCCCCTGGTACAAAGCAGCGGTGGCGGCAGGCGAACCTGTTTGGAGCGAAATTTATGCTGACTTTGCCACCCAGTTACCGACCCTAACCGCTAGTACGCCTGTCTTTAGCACTGCCGATCACTCGCTGTTGGGAGTTTGCGCGACCGATGTATTTCTGCCCAATGAAATGAGCGGATTTCTAAGCAGACTCAAGATTGGCAAGACGGGCAGTGCCTTCATTCTGGAGCGATCAGGACGGCTGGTATCGACCTCAACCGAGGAGGCAACTATGAGCAGCGGGGCTGCTGCCGAGCGGCTACCTGCGGTTGAGAGTCGCAACCCCACCGTGCGAGCCACTGCTAGCTATTTGCGCAGTCATTTCAGCGACTTACGGCAGATCCAGTCTGTTGAGCAGTTTGACTTTAATCTGGACGGCAAGCGGCAGCTCGTTCAGGTGATGCCGTTTAAGGGTACCTACGGGCTAGATTGGCTGATCGTAACGGTGTTACCCGAATCAGATTTCATGGGGCAGATCGACCAGAACACCCGCACCGCTATGCTGCTTTGCTCTGCGGCTTTGATTCTTGGCATTATTATCTGCATTTTGACTGCCCGCTGGATTACCCAACCAATTGTCAGCGTCAGTCGATCGGCAAAGGCGCTGGCTCGTGGCGAATGGGAGCGGACAGTAGAAGTGAAGCGATCAGGCGATTTGGGAGAACTGGCAAGCTCTTTCAACCAGATGGCGCGTCAAATCCGCACATCTTTTGCAGCGATGCAGTCTTTGAATGAAGCCCTGTCGCAAAGTGAAAGCAGGCTTAAACAATTCCTGGAAGCTGTTCCCGTGGGAATTGCAATGCTGGATGCCAGCGGTAGACCTTACTATACCAATGAAAGAGCAACCCAGATCCTGGGGATGGGGGCGATTCCGTCTGTGACACTGGAGCAAATTCCAGAGTTCTATGAAATTTATGTTGCTGGAACCAATCGACTTTATCCAGCCGAAGCATTGTCCTTAATCCGAGCGTTAAAGGGCGAACGCACAACGGCTGACAACCTCGAACTCCATCAAGGTAACAAAATTATTTCGCTCGAAACTTGGGGAACTCCAGTATTTGATGAAGATGGGAATGTGGCTTATGCGATCGCAGCATTTCAAGATATCACCGAGCGCAAACAAGCCGAGCAACTCTTAGCCAATTACAACCGTACCCTAGAGCAGCAGGTAGCTCAACGAACAGCGGCATTACAGCAAAGCGAAGCAGAACTGCGCGAGCAAGAACAGGAATTACGACTGATAACTGATGCTCTACCTGCTGTTATCTGTTACGTAGATGCCAATCGACGCTATCAATTCATCAACCGCACCTATGAGGCTTGGTTTAGCCGTAGTCGAGACGAGATTTTAGGCAAGTATATGCATGAATGCGCAAGGCCAGTCTATCAGATTCTTGAACCCCACGTCAATCGAGTGTTTGAAGGGCAAACTGTGACCTTTGAAGCAGAAATTTCCCTCTCACTTGGTAAGAGGTATATCAGCGCTACCCTGATCCCCGATTGCGATTGTCAGTCTCGAGTCAGAGGATTCTATGGTCTGATCGCAGACATTGGCGATCGCAAACGAGCCGAAGAAGCCTCCATCCTAGAAGAACGCAACCGCATGGCGCGAGAAATTCACGATACGCTGGCACAGTCATTCACCGGCATCGTCATTCACGCTAGAGCTGCTGCTGGCAAGATCGCGGTCAACCCAGAAAAAGCTCACGCATCCCTCGCTCAAGTTCAGAACTTAGCCCGCACTGGACTCGACGGGGCCCGCCGCTCTGTCGAGGCGCTGCGCCGTCCATGCTTTTTGGAAAAGCACGATCTGCTCAACGCTCTCAAGCATCTGGCAACCAAGCTAGAACCATCCACTGGTACGATCATTACGTGTGAAGCCATCGGGAGACCCTATCCACTCCCCTCTGAGGTGGAGAATAATCTGTTCAGGATGGGCCAGGAAGCAATAACTAATGCACTAAAATACGCCCAAGCAACTGAAATCCGCGTTGAACTGACCTATCAGTCCAGGCAATGCACCTTACGCGTTCAGGATGATGGACAGGGGTTTAACATCGAGCGGTGTTCTCGTCACCATGGTTTTGGTTTATTGGGCATGGCAGAACGTGCCGAGCGCATGGGGGCACAGCTCCAGCTCCGGAGTGCCCCAGGAAGAGGAACAGAAATCATGGTATCCGTGAATCAGGAACAGCTATCATGAGCCAACCCAACATCATTCATGTCCTTTCGGATTTTGGATTTCGGATTTTGAAACTCATGCCAAAAGATGATTTCAGAAGTTCAAATCTTGCACGTGTAAAGCAAAATCGTATCAGTTGCTCAGTGAGCTAATTTGGCAGATGATCTTCTGACTTCTTCAGAGCCATACCTGTCAGATTTGTCAGTGGTTTAGTGAGTCAATTTAGCAGCTGATCTTCTGAGAATCTTCTCAGCGACAAAATCGACTGAACTCTCTAAATTAAGAGTAGACAACAGATGAAACATAATTGCTCTTCCTGATAGTGCAAGAGGCTTCATCGTCATCATCTGTTGGTACCTGCTGCACTCCTTCGATCAGAGGTACCAATGAGTTTTAATAGTTTTTGCAACAGAACCAATAACTAAGGAAAATGATGGAACAAGTTCAATTAGCATCGCTAACGGCGTACAAGCGAACCTCTGCGCTCGACTCGACCATGTTTTACATAGGAAATATCATGTCCTTCCTTGCTAGAGGCGAGGACACTGGGGGTCGCTTCGCCTTGATGGAGAACCAGGGGAAACCCGGCAATGAACCACCCCCTCATGTTCATGAATGGGAGCATGAAACGTTTTACGTGCTTGAGGGCACGATGGAGGTCTACTGCGAAGACAAGGTCTTGGTGGCGCATGCAGGAGAAATAGTCTTCGTGCCTCAAGGTAAACCGCACGCTTTTTATATCCGCTCCCCTTACCTCCGAACATTGGTTCTGGTTCAAGCAGTGGGTGAACACGCGGTTGGGCTGGATCGCTACTTCGTTGAAATGGCTGAACCTGCGACAAGCATGAACTCTCCCACTGAGGCAGTCACCTATTTGATGGCTGATCCCAGCCATGCCATCCGCGTGGGTGCCGCAAACGGTATCCGTTTCCTATCGCCGGAAGAAACAGCCAAGGAACTGCCGCACTACCCAGGATTTGGGGCCAACCTGGAGAAAATTGGACACTAGTACACTTAAAAAGTCATCTACTGAAATGAAAGAACATTTTCTACGCAGACGTTACGCAATTTGTCTTGGAAGACATTATGTTATCGCCGCAGTCAGCTCAATTCTCCAAGACAGGTATTTTGATTGTGTTGAACCTGTACTGGACTATAAACATTGAATTGAACTTTTGAACTGGAGAATCACAACCATGAAGCTCTTAAGTTCAAGAATGTTGTCTGGACTGTTAGCTTTAGAATTGATGAAGATACTTCTAAAGCAACCTGTGCTATTATTAGGTTTTATAACTGCTGTTTCAGCTTATCTCTCCTTACCTGACTCGGATGAATAAGATCACCAAAGACAGGGGAGATTAGAAGTGACTCAGAACGATCGCTCGATTCTGATGCAAGGATGTAGCCCTGTATAACAGGTGGATGAAAAGTGTTGAATGTGCTTTTTTGCTAAGTAGCTAGGCGGAATTAAACTTAAAACGCTCCAGCAGGTACCCCCCTGTT
>CAXUIV010000332.1:0-5954 GCA_964250875.1 uncultured bacterium | reverse complement strand
GACCTGAGGATGATGAGCTTGAAGAGGGGTTTGAGCATTTCAAAGACCTGTTCGATTGTTTAGCAAGTCTAAAAAGCTATCAACGGTTAGAACATGACGCCGATACATCTGAGCTACGACGGTTTAGTTTTGAGAATGGTGGGGAAGGAAATATTCTTTTCCGTCCTATTGGGCAGATAGCCCTGGCTCAAGCTTTAGGAATTTTAGTATTTAAGCAAAAAGTTTCACTCGTAGCCATCTTTGAAAAACTGCGGAAGTACGATGTGAACGGCGGGTTTACCGGCATGGAGAATCCTAGCTCTCTCTGGTACGGAGTTCTATATGATCCAAACAGAAAGCGAGTTTTAGTGGCTGGACGAGATCTAGCAGCAAGATTACTGATATACATCCTCGGTGGTGTTCAGGACGATCTAGAGCGTGCGGAACTGTGTAAAGACCTGACTGAAGCTAGAACAATTGAAGGGCGAACAACAAGCTTCAAAGGTGATTTTGTGGAACCGAAGGATATAAAACTTCCACGAGTCTTATAGGTGGTGAGACCAAACTTGTAGAGACGTTGCATGCAACGTCTCTACATGCTTATCTAAACCGTATTCCAGAATGAACGGCTGCACTTCATCGTGCTAGTAAGGGAGCCGCCCCTAGAAGTGTTTGGGTATACGGGTGCTGGGGATGATTGAAAACCTCTTGGGTAGAACCAATCTCGACAATGCGGCCAGCATTCATCACCGCAATCCGATCGCACAAAAACCGGGCTACCCAAAGGTCGTGAGTAACAAATAGATACGTTAAATCAAACTCTCGCTTTAACTCCAGCATCAGTTCCAGCACCTGCGTCTGCACACTGGCATCCAGCATACTTACAGGCTCATCGCAGACGAGGAGTTTGGGTTGAGTAATCAAGGCCCGAGCGATCGCGACTCGTTGCTGCTGCCCTCCAGACAAGTCCGCTGGGTAGCGATCGTAATACCTGTCTGACGGTGTTAGCCCCACTCGCTCTAACATTTGCATCACCTGCACCTTGGCTGCATCTGGACCGGCTATTCTGTGAATAAACAAAGGATCGGCAATGCTTTGTCCCACCGTCATGGACGGATTCAAACAGGCATGGGGGTCTTGAAACACCATTTGCATTTGCCGCCGCTGTTGCCGTAGCGCCTGCCGTGACAGCGTCGTCAACTCTAGCCCTTGAAACTCAACCTTGCCAGACGTCGGCTGGATCAGCTGCAAGATCGTGCGCAACAGAGTACTCTTACCACAGCCCGATTCCCCTACTAGTCCCAGGATCTCCCCCGAATGCAGCTCCAGGCTGACGCCATCCACCGCTCGGATGACCTGTGCATCCTCCCGTTTGGCTAGCCGCTCAATCAGGTTTTGCTCTAGCGTGTAGTACTGCTTTAAATCTGTGACGCAGAGGAGGGGATGGGGGGATGGGGTGAAAGAAGTTGCCTCCACTTCCTTCTTTGCCTGGATGTGCAAAGCCGCTTGCAGAAGCGATCGCGTATACGCATGCTGGGGTTGCTGCAAGACAGACTGGGAGGAACCAATCTCAACCAGCGAACCGGCATACATGACTCCTATTCGATCGCAGTACTCCCCCACCAGCGCCAGGTCGTGAGAAATCAGCAGCAGTGCCATATCTCGTTCACGACACAGTCGCGTCAGTTCCTGGAGAATCTGGGCAGCAACAGTCACATCTAAGCTGGTGGTGGGTTCATCCGCCACAATGAGCTTAGGGCTGAGCAGGAGAGCCAGCGCGATCGCGACCCGTTGTCTCATTCCACCGCTAAACTCGTGGGGATATTGCGCCCAGCGACTGGCGGGAATCTTGACCGCTGCTAGAGTGGCGATCGCTTTTTCCTTCGCTTGTCGCTGCGACATCTGGGGTTGGTGGCTGCGCAGCGTTTCCGTACAGTGGTTGCCAATCGTCATCAAGGGATTCAGTCGCGTCATTGGGTCTTGAAAGACCAGTGCCACTGCCTCACCCCGGAATCGCCGCAACTGATCCGGCATGAGTTCAAAAACTGACTGACCCTCAAACGTCACTCGTCCCTCAATTTGCGTAGACGCCGGTAGCAATCGCATTGCTGCCCGTCCCAGCGTCGATTTACCGCAGCCTGATTCCCCTACCAATCCCAACCTCTCACCCGGTTGCAGGGTGAAAGACACACCATCAACTGCCCAGTTGAGCTGTGTAGCGCGACGCTGAGGATAAGCGACTTTGAGATTTTCGATACCGAATAGGGGATGGTTCATACTTTGTGACTATTGACTAAACCGTCGCATGAGGTAGGCAACGGCAAAATCTCCATTAGGGTGGTTTTCCAGAACTTCGGCTAGCTCAAATACGCGACCAGCTATTTCTGGCCCTAATCTTTCAACTGTAGCTTCACGCTCTTTTTGCGCCTGTTGCTGTTGCTGTACTCGTGCCTGCCATTCACCAGAAAACAGCTGTTCAATAGTAGTATGTAGCCCTAGCTGTTGCAAGACTTGCCACTCACCGCGATCACACCAGAATCCATGACAATTGGCACACCGCTCTACATAGAATGCTGGCTTTAAATTTACCTTGGCACGGGGGAGATAGCGACCACATTCTGGACACAACCCTCCTTTGGAGTCAAATTCAGACGGAACGAAATCCACACTTGGTGATGGAAGTGATTCCATTCTTGATGACGGCTGAGGTTGTTGGGCTTGCCAAGCTTCGTATTCAGCAGCGGGAATCCAGATGCCCTCGCAGTTAGGGCAGGGCTTTACAGTTACGTTGGCTGCCAATGTGCCATCAGACAGGGTCTCCTTACATTTAGGACATTTCACTATTTTCTCACTCCTTCCCTAACTCCACTCCTTATTCAACCAGTTTCGCTGTTGTTACTTTCGGGTAGAGAGTCAATTTGTCTGGAGAAATTTTACAGGAGTGCATTGCAGTAGCCAACTAAAGTTTGAATGCGATCGCCAAGCTGGAGTTGTCTTGCTGTCGCCGTCTCCTGCTGACGTGCCGCCTGTAAGAACATTAGATCCATTCTCACGAGCTGGAGCTGCTTACTCATCTCGGTTTGGTAGGACTGCACTCGAGCTGCATCGGCTGGTTCCAAGTCACCAGCATCTAAACTCAGAATTTGCTGCTGAAAGAATTGATAAATTGCAGACGCAACACGCGAAGCAGATTTGTCTGGCTGGCTACTGGCTGCGGTCTGTTGCAACCGCTCAAGTAGCACTTTAAATTCTTGGTAGTTTTGCTTATGAGAACTTGGCAACATTTAACACTTTCTTAGGATACGATAGGTGTAAAGAATTCTTTCATAGCATAAGGGCTATCAGACTAACGCAGGGTTAGAAATTCTCTGATCGCGATCTCACCAATCGTGGGAGAATTTACTCCCTAGTCGATAATGTCAACTCAGCTTACGCAAACTCAAGCAGTGCTGAATTCAGTCTGTTAGGGCGTTGAGCAGGAATGATTGGTTAAGTGCCCCTATAACCTGCCCCATAGCCTGTAAAGGCAAGGCAGTGCTGTATCTACGCTCAAGGCTGCACCGCATTAACAAATGTCGGCAGCCTCACGATATCAAGCTAGTTGGATTGGTTTCCAATTGCTTGATTTTTGCTAACCGCCTCCTGTAGCCTCAGCTCAGTCGGCGGTATCGCGTCCCAACAGATGTGAATCTACTGATAGATGAGCAGTAACGCCACTGCCTCTAAACTTGGACGATGTCCCTCTAATCTCTCTGCCTCAGCCCAAAAGAAGAGTTTGAAGCCTGACCCTATGAACGCCCTGGCAACAACTTCCCCAATTAACTGTACGGTTCCTGAATGGCTGCAAAACTGTTTAAATGCGTCGCCTACAAACGGTGCGACTCCTGGAGATCGCTCAGATGCTGACACAGCCTTGATTTGTCGAGCATTTGAATTTGCCTATCAACTCCATCAGGGGCAGTTCCGGAAGTCCGGAGAGCCTTATATTTGTCATCCCGTTGCTGTCGCTGGTTTGCTGCGGGATTTGGGTGGCGGCGCTGCCATGATAGCAGCTGGATTTCTGCATGACGTCGTTGAGGATACGGATGTCACCCTAGAGGAGTTAGAACAGCACTTTGGGCCAGAAGTACGGCACTTGGTGGAAGGCGTCACCAAGCTGTCTAAATTTAACTTCTCTAGCAAAACTGAGAGCCAAGCAGAGAACTTCCGCCGGATGTTCCTTGCAATGGCCCAAGATATCCGAGTAATTGTGGTGAAGCTGGCAGACAGGCTACACAATATGCGGACCTTGGAACACCTAGCGGATGAGAAACGCCGCCGTATTGCTTTGGAAACGCGGGAAATCTTTGCGCCATTAGCTAGTCGGCTAGGGATCGGACGCTTCAAGTGGGAACTGGAGGACTTGGCGTTTAAGTATCTGGAACCAGAACAATATCGGCAGATTCAGGAGTTGGTAGCGGAGAAAAGAACAGATCGAGAAGTCAGGCTGACGAAGGTCGCAGAGATTTTAAGGGCTGGTTTGGAGCAAGCAGGAATTCAATGTCTTGACATCAGTGGACGTCCTAAGCACCTGTATGGAATCTACCAGAAGATGCGTCGGCAGCAAAAAGAATTTCATGAAATCTACGACTTAGCTGCAATGCGCATCATGGTCCAGACTAATGAGGAATGTTATCGAGCTTTAGCAGTTGTTCACGATGCCTTTCGGCCAATTCCAGGTCGGTTTAAAGATTACATTGGCCTACCTAAGCCTAATCGATATCAGTCACTACATACCTCCGTATTTAGCCTGACAGGTCGTCCTCTAGAAGTGCAAATTCGAACGCTGGAAATGCACCATATTGCAGAGTATGGCATTGCAGCTCACTGGAAATACAAAGAAACGGGAAATTCTGATACCAAACTGACATCTGGAGATGAGAAATTCACCTGGCTGCGGCAGTTGTTGGAATGGCAGAGCGACCTCAAAGATGCTCAGGAATATCTAGAGAGTATCAAAGATAACTTATTTGAAGATGATGTCTACGTCTTCACTCCTAAGGGAGATGTGGTGCCGCTGAGTCCCGGCTCGACAACAGTGGATTTCGCCTATCGAATTCACACAGAAGTAGGAAACCGCTGTGCTGGAGCGCGAGTAAATGGGCGAATGGTAACATTAGATACACGACTCAGAAATGGTGATATTGTCGAAATCATTACGCAGAAGAACAGTCACCCTAATTTGGACTGGCTGAATTTTGCCGTTACGTCCGCTGCCAAGAATCGAATTCGGCAGTGGTACAAGCGATCGCGCCGAGAAGAAAATATAATCCGTGGTCGAGATTTATTGGAAAAAGGACTCGGTAGAAGCGGGTTCGATGCTCTGTTAAAGTCCGAACCAATGCAGGCTGTGGCAGAGCGATGTAACTACCACAGTGTTGAAGATTTACTTGCGGCATTGGGATATGGCGAGATCACGTTGAACCTGGTGCTAAATCGCTGGAGAGAGGTGGTCAAGGCACAACAGCCGATTGCGACTGTCCCTGAGTCATCTCTTCTACCCACAACACCACGGGCAGTGAAGAACGAAGCACCCGTGACGGCGCGGTCTAGTCAATCGCCTATTGCTGGAGTCGAAGGGCTGCTGTATCACTTGGCAAAGTGTTGTAACCCGCTTCCTGGTGAGGCTATTTTAGGTGTAGTGACGCGGAGTAATCGCGGCATTTCGATCCACCGGCAAGGTTGTCAAAACCTGGAAAATGTGGACTGCGATCGCCTCGTTCCAGTCAGCTGGAACCCCACCAATCCTGAGAGGAGTCGCCCTCAGACTTACCCAGCAAATGTTCAAATTGAGGCGATTGACCGCGTGGGTGTGTTAAAGGATATTCTGTCACGGTTAAGCGATCAGGGGATCAATGTGCGAAATGCTCAGGTAAAAACTTTTGAAGGTCAACCAGCAGTGATTGATTTGGGAATTGAAATCCGGGATCATCAGC
>CAXUIV010000331.1:2109-5955 GCA_964250875.1 uncultured bacterium | reverse complement strand
ATTCTCCTTTTAGAGCGAAGCTGGCCATCAAAAACCGCTGATGCGGATTATCAAACTGGAGAGCAGCTACGTCTGTGACATCAGTTTGGGAACGCGTGGGCGAGAGCAACTTCATCCCTTGGGCAAAAAACTGAGGCTGTAGCATCGGCTGCCGGAGGAAATTACCACGAGACAGAGGTGTCGGCAGCAGTTGCCAAGCCGGATCGTCCGGGAAGTGACTAATTGCCATGACTTCTGGCGGCACAAACAGGTAATCTGTGCGGTACTCCTTTGTAAATCCAGAGGGCTTAACGTAGCCACTGTCCCAAGTGGCGTCAATTAAGTACCAGTTCCCTGCAATCATGGCAGCATTCCAAGCATGACCTTGTCCACTCAGATCGCTAGTTTGAGTGCGGGAGTCCCCTAAGACGACAATGATCTCTTCACCAATTGCCTGACCTAGAGCCTCTAATAGGTTGGCATAGCCAGCACAAACCGCCTTGTGAGTATTGAAGACTGTTTCAGCATCTTGAGGCGGGTATTCACCTGCAAAATAAGCTGAAGCGTCGTAGGCAACACGGTCAGCAGCGTAATCATGTAATGCCTTGACACGCAAGAAGGGGTCTGTCTCTTGTTGAGCAAGATAACGCGCTACCGATGGGATACTAACTTCTACGCTGGCTGGCATATTGGCAACTGCTGGATGGATGGTGCCGCCTTCCCAAGGCCAGCCGTGAGTCGATTGTGGAGACGTCCCAATCCCTTTCGTATCGAGTTGAGGTTGAGGGGTGGAGTCGATATGATTACTTTTGGCATACTGCTCGTAGGGATTATGGCGAACACCTACATACAGCCATTCCAGTCCGTTCGCTATTTCAAACAACGTCTGCCGCACTAGCTCAACCTGTGGCCCATGAACATTCTTTAGCATCCAGTCTCCCCTAGTGGATAATGCCAAGAAGGAGGTTTGCGGCTTCAAGGCTAGCAGCAGGGTGATGAAGGCTAAATTCAGGATGAGAGTTCGCAGGGTTAGGCGATCGCCAAAAGTTAAAATGGGGGGTGAGTTACCGTTTTGCCTGTGCTTACCCGCCGCAGTCGCCTCCCAAGTGATTGGCAACAGAGGAAACAGCAAGATTCCTGACAGCAGGGACAACCACATCTGACCGTTGATGTAAGCCACTAGTGACGAGACCAGCCAAACTCCTAAAATGGGTGTGGCATAGACCAAGACTGTCAAGACTAGCCGGACTGCCAGAAGCGGCAAGTCAAAAATCAGGTAGCGCATCAGGTTTAATCCTGTTTGAAACAGCCAATTGCGACAAAGTAAGAATGCCTAATCGGCTAATCGAGCCAAGCATCCACATCACCCTAGCCTGTATAAGCTGTAACTGTAACTGATAGATTTACGGAACCAGTCGAGCGCCGCAGTCTCAAGCCTAAGCCTGACGGCGATTACCTTCTACTGCCACACTAATCGCCCGTTCTAAACTCACTGCTTTGCAAATCAAACAAAACTCATCCGCCGACGATCAATGTCGGCACTGAATCGGTATCAATTTTGTCAGCGTTCAATGCCTGAGAGTAAACCGTTTCGCAGCCTCGTGCTTCCAAGACTTCTCTGAACTCTCGACTGTTGAATCCGATCTCTTTACACATCAAAGTCCCCCCTTAAAGTGGTGATTTAGGGAGACTTTGATAATGCCGCTGATTTATATAGCGATGCGCCTATAAGGTGATGTTCTCACTCCACCTACCCTAGTTAGAGAATAAAGTCAGTTGACAGGAAGTTTGACTTGCGCTCTCTAACGATACTGGTAAGCATCGCCTTGTTGCCCTCTGTAGACTTTGCAGCTACTAGGGTCCGAATTGAAAAGGCACGTAAAGCATCAACAACTGACAACGTCCCCTCGGCAGAATCTTTTCTACCTGTAAACGGAAAGGTATCGGGACCGCGCTGACATTGGCTGTTGATATTGACGCGAGAGACTTGATTGACTAAAGGATCGATCAGCTTGGCAAGCATATCGCTATCTTTCCCGAAGATACTCACCTGCTGTCCATAGTCCGAGTTATGAATGTATTCTATCGGCTCCCTAATATCGTCAAAGGAAATCACAGGAATAACTGGGCCAAACTGCTCTTCGCGATACACCCGCATCTTGGAATTAACTGGATATAAAACAGCAGGGTAGAAGAAGGTTTTGTCAGTTGTGCCTCCACCTTCATTAACAACCTGAGCGCCAAACTGCTTAGCATCTTCAACGAGATCAGTGAAATACTTGATCTTCTCTAACTCTGGCAACGGCGTAACCGTCACTCCTTTCTCCCACGGCATGCCGAACTTAAGCTGAGCGATCGCCTCAGAAAACCGTTCAAGAAACGTATCAACGATTTGGCTGTGGACAAACAGGATTTTCAGAGCCGTACAGCGCTGCCCATTGTAAGATAAAGTACCTAGAACACACTCCTTAATTGCCAAGTCCAAATCTGCGTGTGGTAGAACAATCGCTGGATTCTTTGCCTCCAATCCTAAGATGCTGCGTAGGCGGTGCGGTCTAGGATGTAGCTTCTTCAAAGAACTTGCAGCTCGAGTCGAACCGATAAAGGCAAGCGCATCAACCTTACCAGAAGCCATCAGAGGAGGAGTGACTTCTCGCCCGTTACCGTAGACAGTATTCACCACCCCTTTGGGAAAGGCGTCCCGGAACGCTTCTAGAAGTGGGCGGTAGAGTATAACTCCTGGCCTAGGTGGCTTTAACACGACCGTGTTTCCCATGATCAGAGCAGGAATCAGTGTGGTAAAGGTCTCATTTAAAGGGTAGTTCGCTGGACCTAAAGAGAGAGTCACTCCCAAAGGAGAGCGACGAATTTGCCCGATAATTCCTTGTTCTATGACAAATCTAGAATTGGTCCTATCTAGATTTTTAAGGGCGTCGATAGTGTCTTCAATATAGGCAATAGTGCGGTCAAACTCTTTTTCAGAGTCAGCAAAAGATTTGCAAATCTCCCAAATAAGAAGCTTGACAACCTCTTGCTTTTTCTCCTTCATCTGGTAGGTGAAATCTTGAATGCAGGCAATTCTACCCTCAACAGACATTGTGGGCCATTCCCCTGTCCCAAAGGCGTATGCCGCAACAGCAGAGTCCAGTGCCTGCAACGCTTCTTTCTCTGTTAATAAGGGAAAGCTACCGATGAGCTTGGGTTCAAAACCATTCGCTGTCTTGATATGAATCGCCGAGAAAGCTTGTTGTGTTGGTCCATCCCAAACACGTAACTCGCCGTCGATCAAATACTCGGTCTGATGGATTGGAGAGGACAGCCTAAATTCTTCCGGTATGCTGGCTTCCTCTGGAAAGACTGACTGAATTTTAGTCAGTAGTTGCGTTTTTTCTGCCAATTGCATGAGTTGAGACCTTTGATGAATCTGAGTTTTACCTTAAACTTGCTACGCCTAAAATAATGTAAACGGAACTACATATCATGTCTAGACAGACATAATAGAACAAATCGTAGCCTTTTTACTGTCCTAGGAATTATAAATAGATTATGTTTTCTTGCTGTCTTAAGTATCAGTCATCTCCCTGAAGAAAGACTATACTCTTTAGGGTAGGTTCGTTGACTAGCTGGGTACTGTTAGCTCAACTAGGAGGGTTTGCTCCTCGAACTCGTTCCCAGTCAGAGATCAGTTTTGACGACTTAAGCTTAGACCAGAAGCCCAGTTTCTTAAAGAGACCAGGCTTCTCTAAGATCGTAACGCTCGGCGCGCCTACGCCAAATCGAACAGCAAGATTTCTGCGCCACTGTCTGTGCTGATGTCGAGCAATTTCTCTGCACTCACTGCCACTCCATCCCCAGCAGCAAGCGCAT
>CAXUIV010000331.1:0-2009 GCA_964250875.1 uncultured bacterium | reverse complement strand
GGAGCAATCCAAATTTGCAGAAAGTGGACTGGTTCGGTTTGCGAGTGATTAAACTCGCTGTGTCTAATACCAGTACCGGCGCTCATTCGTTGCACCTCGCCCGGTTTAATGATTGCCCCCGTACCTAAGCTGTCTTTGTGCTCCAGCGCGCCTTCAAGCACATAGGTAATAATCTCCATGTCCTGATGACTGTGAGTACCAAAGCCTTTACTCGGCTGTACCCGGTCTTCATTGATCACGAGTAGGTCACGAAATCCCATGTGCTGTGGGTCGTAATAGTTGGCGAACGAGAAGGTGTGGTAACTGTTAAGCCAGCCATGCGTAGCATGACCACGCTCATCCGCAGGTCGTAGTGTAATCATTTGTTCTTGTCCTTTTAGTGAAGTGCAATAAACGACTCGTCCAAATTTAGTTTAACGTTAAATTGTTTATTACCAAAGTATTAAACGTCAAAACACGAAGCTAGAAAGAGCAATCCACATCCAAGTGAGTGTTTAACCTCTGCCCTATGCCCTGTGCCCCATGCCCATGTCCAAGTGAGTGTTTAACCTCTGCCCTATGCCCTGTGCCCCATGCCCAAACGCAACTTACGTATTAGCCTCCCGTTTTCCCAATTGCCGACACAGACGACTGAGTTCTTCCTGCTCTAGGGCTGTGAGGATACTCATTTCCGCCATGATCGCTGCCACATGCTTAGGAAAAAGTTCGCTAATCAACTGTTGCCCCTTCTCGGTTAGACACACCTTCACAACTCGACGGTCCTCCAGAAAACGATCGCGTTTCACCAGTTGCCGCTTTTCCAGATTGTCAATTACCAAGGTAATATTGCCGCCACTTTTAAGCAGCTTTTTCGCTAGATCGCTCTGAGATAGCACTCCTAGGTGCAACAGCGCTTCTAGAACACCAAACTGGCTGATGGTTAAGTTGGCCTTATCTAGGTGTCGATGGATGCGAGCTGAGACTGAATCGGCTGCACGGCTTAACTTGATATAGGTATCTAGCGCTCTAACTTCGTCGTTCGTACCAGAATATCGAGTGCCCACAAATTATTTGATGTTCAACTATTCAATACTAATTGAAATCCACTCACATCGTTACTCAACACTCAGCATCTCAAGATGGCTCAGATTGTCTGGATGAATTCGCGGCTTTCTCATACTCTTTTTGATTGAATAAGAAGCTACGAAAGAGTCAAAAGTGAGCCACTGCTAAGGCTATACAGAGATCTGTTGACTTTCTAGAGCGCATTCGGTCTCTGAGAGTTTTATAGATGAACGTGACAATATCGGACTTTTGTTAATAGATGTTGCAGGTGCTTGATCCCCTTGTTATCGTGTGCAGATAGAGTTGGTGCTAGTAGATGAGCATGTTTAGGAGTGCCATCCGTATCTTGAATTTAGGACGACTTCAGCCGTTACTGAATTGCAAACCCTTGTGTGCTGTTAGTTCAACTCGAATTTCACTCAGGTTTGATTGAAGAAATTGTCTCAGCTTTTACAAAGATGTGGCTAAGGACGCCAGTCTTCTGAGATCGGTTTACTTGCATACGGTTTATTCCAGCTCATATCGCAATCACGAGTCATTTTTGTCTCACTGCATCCCGAAAGTGCAATCGTCTAGGAAATCTTGCACAACCTAGGCCAACAGCGCAGTGAGACTTCAACTCAGGAGGTTTCATCAATGGATATTCAAGGAAAGACAGCTCTAGTGACCGGGGCATCCCGTGGCATTGGACGAGCGATCGCTTTGGAATTAGCGCAACAAGGAGTAAAGCGTTTATTGCTGGTGGCACGAGACACAGCAAGGTTAGCGGAGGTGGCAACTTTAATCGAGATGCTAGACGTAGAAGTCGTAACCCTAGCTTTAGATTTGACTCAGCCCAAGGATGTAAACATAGCGATCGCCCAAGCTTGGCGAGACCACGGGCCAGTGCATCTGCTCGTCAACTGCGCTGGAGTGGCACACCAAACTCCCTTTTTGCAGTCTCAACTGCCGCAGGTGCAGGAAGA
>CAXUIV010000330.1:0-5958 GCA_964250875.1 uncultured bacterium | reverse complement strand
TTTACAGTCATTTTTTCTCTCGAGAAGACGCTGGTGATGGTATACCAAGTAACCGAGACATCAGTGTCAGACCCTTAGTGCTAATCCGGCGAATCAGACCGAGCAAACTAGGAGCGACAGCCTCGCGATCCACAGGTGGCGAAAATCTAGCCTCCAACAGTTCCTTCAGTTTACTGCTGGTTAGAGGTCGATTCAGGATTCCCCGCTCCGCCAAAGAAATTGAGCCTGTCTCTTCTGATACAACAACACAGATACAATTCTCAACCCGCTCTGTAATTCCCATTGCTGCCCGGTGACGTGTACCCAGTTGGCGCGATGCTGTACGTCCAGAAAGAGGTAGGATTATGCCCGATGCCATAATCCGAGAGCCACGAATCAGGGTTGCCCCGTCGTGTAAAAGCGTTTTCGGCTGAAAAATCGTCTGTAAGAGTTCTTTAGAAACCTCCGCATTCAGGACCACTCCAGGTACAGAAAAATCCCGCTCGTCAATTGGCCCATTAGTCTCCAGAATTAGCAAAGCCCCAATGCGGTTTTGGGACAGTTCTTTGACTGCATCGACAATCTCATCAACTACACTATCAGGCTTAGGAATGGCTCGCCGGGGCGACCGAAAGAGCTGCCCAAATTCACCACGACCCAATTGTTCTAGAAACCGGCGGAACTCTGACTGAAAGACAACTGCCATCGCCACGGCAGATCCAATCACCAGCTTCTCAAGGACAAAACCCAATAGCGTCAGCCCCAATCGCGCACTGAGTGCTGATGCCAGCATAAGGATAATGAACCCCCGCACTGTCCATAGAGTCCGACGTTCACCGATGATAACTAGCACCATGTAGGTGAGTGTCAGTACTAACCCCAGATCGAGGCTGTGAAGTAACAAGGACTGTGTCCAGCCAAGGTTTGTCAGCCATTGCTTCCACCAATCTGCCATGAGTTCTGAATTAACCTTGTGCTGCTTGCGTCGAGAAGTCGTTAGGCTTACGACTAGTTCTCACTGTAGGGGCGACCCGCCGGGTTGTAGGGGCGACCCGCCGGGTTGCTCCTACTTTAGTCTTTCTGGTAGACAGTCTTGTCGAATCAGGTCTTGATAGGTTTCGCGCTGCAATATGAGATTGGCTTCTCCATCACTGACCACCACAGCCGCAGGTCGCGGTAAGCGGTTGTAGTTGGAGGCCATGCTGTAATTGTAAGCACCTGTTCCCATTACTACGAGAGTATCCCCTGGTTCAGTTTGAGGTAGATGGGCATCTCTAATGAGAACATCTCCTGACTCACAGTGTTTTCCGGCAATTGTTACCACTTCTGTTAACGGTGTAGACATGCGGTTCGCTACCACTGCTCGATAAACTGACTGATAAGTAATTGGGCGAGGATTGTCAGACATGCCTCCATCGACTGCTACATAAGTGCGAATTCCAGGAATAACCTTCGATCCGCCTACGGTGTATGCGGTGACACAGGCTTCTCCAACGATTGAACGTCCTGGTTCGCAAAGTAATTTGGGTAACGGTAGCTGTTGTGCTTGACAGGCATCTTTAACGGCTCCACAGATCGTTTTTGCCCATTCTTCAATACTGGGTGGATCGTCTGTCTCCGTGTAGGAAATGCCCAAACCACCACCCACGTTTAGTTCTGTAATGAGTAGGCCATGGCGAGTGGCTTTACTCAACCACTGCACCATGACACCAGCAAGGTCCTCGTGCGGTTGGCGTTCAAAAATCTGAGAGCCAATGTGGGCATGCAGTCCCACACAGTTAAGAGTGGACTGCTGGCAAAAGGCAAAAACTTCGTCTAGCTGAGTTGGGTCAAAGCCAAATTTGCTGTCTAGGTGACCTGTACGAATGTACTCGTGAGTGTGACACTCAATACCGGGAGTCAGCCGTAGCATGATGCGGATGGGGTGAGATTCAGAGTGCGGAGTGCGGGGTGCGGAGTTATCTTGAACCCTGAACTCCGAACTCCGAACTCCGAACTTTGCTAGGGTGTGTAATTCTTGCCAATTGTCCACTACGATGGTGCAACCAGTTTCAACGGCCAGGGTTAGCTCTTCGATGGACTTATTATTGCCGTGGAGGTAAAGCTTGTCTGGCAGAACGCCAGCTTGTAGAGCAGTGTAAAGTTCGCCTCCAGACACCACGTCAGTTCCCAAACCTTCTGAATTTACGATCGCACACACTGCCAAACAGCTCCACGCCTTTGAAGCATAAAGTACTTGAGATTCACCCTCATAGTGGCGTTTAAAAGCATCTCGGTACTGGCGACAAGCCATTCTCAGCGTTGCTTCGTCTAATATGTAGAGTGGCGAACCAAATTGCTGTACTAGCGACGTCACATCGCAGCCACCAATCTCCAAGCAGTTACGGTTGTTAATTTGGGCGGTGAGAGGGAGAAGTTCTTGATTTGGTGAACGAGCTGGGTTACTGGTTGGGTCAGGTAGATACTGACAGCCAGATTTCATTCCAGCGGGATGAGTCGATAACATATTGTGAGCGTTGTCCTTGAGCAAAGTAACAGGTGTGAGTGGGTTTCGTTTTCCAGTGTACAAAGGGCTGTGACTTTCTTAGAACTTAAACCACTAACGCAAGAGCATCTGAGTGCAGTACTAGAGCTGGATCAGTTGTGTTTTGGTGGCCTTTGGACACTTGAAGGCTATCAGCGAGAACTGAACAGTCCCAACAGTGAATTCCTAAGTCTATTTATTCCTCCTACTACAGAAGCTTTAACAGGCGAGACGCCTGCTCCACACATATCTCCATCTTCCTATGCCCAATGCCCAATGCCCTCTGCTCCTCTGTTAGTAGGTATCGGCTGCCTCTGGGCAATTCTAGAGGAAGCCCACATCACGATCCTGGCAGTTCATCCTCATTACCAGCATCAAGGTTTAGGGCGGACGCTGCTGATAGCTTTGTTGACGGCAGCTAGGGGTCGCAGCCTAGAAAGAGCTACGCTGGAAGTCAGAGCCTCCAACTTGGCGGCGTTGTCTTTGTATCAGTCATTTGGCTTTAAGACAGCTGGGCGACGGCGGCGCTATTACCAGGACACTGGTGAGGACGCTTTGATTCTTTGGCGTGGAGATCTTCAGCATCCTGGATTTCACGAAACTTTAGTCACTTGGCAGTCCTGTATTGGCGATCGCCTCACAACAGCGGGCTGGAATTTACAGGCTGATTGGGACTCACTGACTCTCAAAACTTCCTTGACAAGAGAATAATTTACTGTTAAATATTTTTGCTGGGAAGCAGCTAGTCGGTTTGGGCTAGAGATGAAGCTCAACTTGAGCGGCTAGACGCTAGATAAAGAATGATGCTGAGGACTGAGTGTTGAGGACCGAATAGATGATAAGGTAGAAATACTTAGTGTTTATGACGTAACTTCCCGCCTCATAGGTGTAGGGCATGCGTCATCAAAGGGGTAGCTAGTAATCTGCTCCTCAAGATCGTGCTTATACTCAATTCCCAGTACCCACTACTTTCTAGTGGTGGTTCTGCCATGCAGAATCATAAAAAATATGGCGCTAGGAGTTGGGGAAATATCGCCAATTGTCCGGTGAAGATAGGGTTTCGAGTGATTTAAGACTCAAACCATAAACTCAGAGCCAATATATAGGGCGGAAACTGCCTTCTTTGTAAAGGAGGGAGAACCCTACCGATTGCCTAAAATACGATAGGCAAGCCGGACGCTTCAGCTATGCTAAAATCATCCTACCGGCAGCACGACGCAGGTGATTGGAATACCGCCATGTTTGAACGCTTCACAGAAAAAGCTATTAAAGTGATCATGCTGGCCCAGGAAGAAGCCCGCCGCCTGGGTCACAACTTCGTAGGTACGGAGCAGATCCTCCTGGGTCTGATTGGAGAAGGCACGGGTGTAGCGGCCAAGGTGCTGAAATCTATGGGTGTCAATCTCAAGGACGCTCGGATTGAAGTCGAAAAAATCATTGGCCGTGGGTCGGGCTTCGTCGCAGTGGAAATTCCCTTTACTCCACGAGCGAAACGGGTCCTAGAGCTATCTCTAGAGGAGGCACGACAGCTGGGGCACAACTACATTGGTACCGAACACCTGTTGCTGGGCCTGATCCGCGAAGGAGAAGGTGTAGCAGCGAGAGTGCTGGAAAACCTGGGTGTTGACCTCTCCAAAGTGCGCACACAAGTGATTCGGATGCTGGGAGAAACGGCTGAAGTTTCTGCTGGCTCACAGTCCGGTCGCACAAAAACCCCAACCCTGGATGAGTTTGGCTCGAACCTGACCCAGATGGCAGGTGAAGGTAAGCTCGATCCCGTGGTGGGTCGCGCCAAGGAAATTGAGCGGGTGATCCAAATATTGGGTCGGCGCACTAAAAATAACCCAGTGCTGATTGGAGAACCAGGGGTGGGTAAGACGGCGATCGCGGAAGGATTAGCTTCTCGGATCGCTAACAAGGACATACCAGACATTCTGGAAGACAAGCGTGTGGTGACGCTAGACATTGGCCTACTGGTGGCTGGCACCAAGTACCGAGGTGAGTTTGAAGAGCGCCTGAAGAAGATCATGGACGAAATCCGCTCTGCCGGGAACGTGATTTTGGTGATTGACGAGGTGCATACTTTAATCGGTGCGGGTGCGGCTGAAGGTGCAATTGATGCAGCCAATATCTTGAAGCCAGCACTAGCCAGGGGTGAGTTGCAGTGCATTGGAGCCACCACGCTGGATGAGTATCGCAAACACATTGAGCGAGATGCTGCCTTAGAACGCCGGTTCCAGCCGGTGATGGTGGGCGAGCCAACAGTGGATGAGACAATTGAGATTTTGTATGGCCTGCGCGATCGCTACGAGCAGCACCACAAACTAAAAATCTCTGATGAAGCTCTTGTTGCAGCTGCGAAGCTGTCCGACCGCTACATCTCCGACCGCTACTTACCTGACAAGGCAATTGACTTGGTTGATGAGGCTGGTTCAAGAGTGCGACTGATTAACTCAGCCCTGCCACCAGCAGCGAAGGAACTCGACAAGGAACTGCGTCAGCTATTGAAAGAAAAAGACGACGCGGTGAGGTCGCAAGACTTCGACCGAGCTGGAGAACTGCGCGATCGGGAGATGGAGATCAAGGCCGAAATTCGAGCGATCGCTCAAGGAAAGGCCGCAGGTGAGCGTCGCACCGAGGACGATTCACCCGTTGTTACCGAGGAAGACATCGCTCATATCGTTGCTTCCTGGACGGGAGTGCCGGTGAGCAAGCTCACTGAATCTGAATCTGAAAAGCTGCTGCACATGGAAGACACCCTCCATCAACGGCTAATCGGTCAAGAGGATGCAGTTAGAGCAGTTTCCAGAGCAATTCGTCGCGCTCGTGTCGGCTTGAAGAATCCCAACCGACCGATTGCTAGCTTCGTATTCTCTGGACCAACTGGCGTCGGTAAAACAGAGTTAGCAAAATCGCTGGCTGCCTACTTCTTCGGCTCCGAAGAAGCCATGATTCGACTGGATATGTCGGAATACATGGAACGGCACACGGTCAGCAAGCTGATTGGTTCACCGCCGGGATATGTAGGCTATAACGAAGGCGGTCAACTGACAGAAGCAGTACGACGTCGGCCTTACACGGTGGTGCTGTTTGACGAAATCGAGAAGGCACACCCCGATGTCTTCAACATGCTGCTGCAAATCCTGGAAGATGGTCGGCTAACGGATGCGAAAGGCCGCACGGTAGACTTCAAGAACACGTTGCTGATCTTGACTTCCAATATTGGCTCCAAGGTCATCGAAAAAGGTGGCGGTGGCTTAGGCTTTGAGTTCTCCCAAGACCTGGCCGAATCCCAGTACAACCGGATCCGCGCTCTGGTAAATGAGGAACTGAAGCAGTACTTCCGTCCAGAGTTCTTGAACCGTCTTGATGAAATCATCGTCTTCCGTCAGTTGACGAAGGATGAAGTGAAGGAAATTGCCGACATCATGCTCAAAGACGTGTTTGGTCGTCTG
>CAXUIV010000329.1:1886-5966 GCA_964250875.1 uncultured bacterium | reverse complement strand
GAATTTTATCTATGTCGGTTAAGCTAACATTTTAATTTTTCAGACGGTACAGTAGGAATACGAGAATCCGCTTGGCGCTTCCACGCCCTCAGTAGCGGGAGCATCTCAATGAGTGTAAAAACACTATTGCTTTATTGTACGGGACAGACAACCTTTGATTCTTACAGATTGCTTTCGAGAGGTCGGCTCCAACGCATTGTTGGGTGGCGGTCAACTTGAGGCAACGTTTTGCCATAAATCGGCAGCAACAAACTTTGACAGATGCCCCACATTCGTTGTCGCAATTACAATATCTGGAATTCCAAGAGCTATAGCTTGAGCCACCAAAATCATATCACCGTCAATCGTTTTATCACCTGCTGTCGGTTGCCCTTGCTGACGTGCTTCTGCCCAAAGTTTTGCAGCTTGGCGCATGGCAGTTGTTGTAATTGGCAAGTACTCAATCAACTTAGCTAACTCATCCAGACGAACAATGCCTTTTGTCTTGTTTGCTCTCAATAACTCACGACGAACCTCGTAGTCAGCAATCTCTGCAATGATAGTACGACTTCATGATGTGATGTGAGCTTGGAGCTACTGGGCACAAGCCTCACTTGCAAGAGACAGTTTAGGGTTAGTAACCAGACCAAGTGGTCCTGCGTCCAACATTATGACTCGGCTCACCAAGTTACACCCTTCATCTCAACCGGGAACAATTTACGCTCGGAGAGACGATCCTCATCCAGTGCGTGAATCAAGTATTGACCTGTTTCTTGCTGTTCCTCAATATCTTCATCATCTATCCAAGACTGAAGCACGTTAACGGCCTTGGTCTGTTTTTGCCTTAAATCAATAAAGCTTGTTAAAAGCTGCAAGGTTACGGACTCAATTGAAAGCCCTTGTTGATTAGCTTCCTGCAAAAGATATTGCTCAACTTCTGATGGTAGGTTAAGGGTTAGCGTCATGGACTTCTTGGGCAGCTTCAGAGTATTTTAACATTCAGGTCTTATTCTCTGACAAGCAATCAAGATATTAGCTGCATAGAATCGTAGGTTGGTTTGAACAACGTGAACCCCAACATTAACAAGAGTTCTGTTGAGTTTCGCATGGCTCAACCCAACCTACATATCCAGACTAGCTAATGAATACGCTGCATTAATGCGTTGGAGGGCAAGTTGGGATTGAGGACCTTCTCGGCACTCTGAGCACCTACAGCCGGCAGACTGTTCGCGTCAATTAGCCCTAGTTGAACTAGCACAGAAGCCTGATCCCAATAAATATGTTCGTGTGCCAACTTTCCCTCTCTAAAACGAACGATCGCAACGAGCGGCACCTCAACCCGCTTACCCGTTGGTGCTAAACCCGGCAACATCCAGTCCATGCGAATGGTGTGCGTGAACTTAAACACCATTTCATCAACGAGCTGATCGGTGCCAATCGTGCGGGAGACGGGGATCATTTCCGTGTCAGGCGGCATTTGCGGAATGAAGTGTTTGGAATAAAACTCGCGCAGATTGTCTAATCCGATGCCTCCAGTCATCACTGGAATGTGGTTCACGTAGGCATCTGGAACCATTGTGGCGAGCGTTGCCTCAGTATCGCGCGTAGCAAACTCGTCTGCTACGTGTTCTTCCCAAAGGACTTGCAGCGCTTCTTGTGCAGGAGTGAGGCTTGCTTGTACTGAGATAGCTGCAACGCTCATGATTAATTAACTCTTGATTTCAGTTTGTTTGATAAGGTAATCCTACTCGATCTTTCACTTAACCTTAGAGATGTTTCCTAATTCTTAAACTTTGCAGCAGAAGGTACTCAGGCTCAGTCGGATGCTGCATAGTCATCGCGATGAACAATGTAGGGAGTTAGTTTCGTAACATTTGGGTGAAGTGCGATCGCGCCTCATCACAAACAAACCTGCTCCCACTATGCTTAAGAGGGAAAAAGCTGGTATTTTCGTGAGAGAAGGTTTTACAAATTAAGCTTGACACCAGCACTGTCATCCAAAAAGCATGGCATACAGCGACTTCACTCTAAAAAAAGTCAAGCAAGACTTCAGACTGATACTTGTTGAGCAGCCATCCTTCTTGCCCGACATCGAACCGATCGCCCCCAGTTCCCATCTAGCTCAATTTCTCGACAAATATCTGCCTCTTGCCCTGGCAGTCAATACCGAGAAAGCGCGATCAGAACTGCTTATCTGCCCTATCTTGCTAGAAGTCAAAGAAGTTGTTGATGAGACGTTAAACCAAACCATCAGTCTATTCTCTGGAACAAACTTTACTGTTGGCTCGACCTCTGGCTTAAATAGTGTCTGCGACTTTTTAGTCAGTCGATCATCCGAACAACTCTTCATCGAAGCTCCTGCCCTCGTCGTAGTGGAAGCCAAACGCGAAGATCTTAACGCCGGACTAGGGCAGTGCATTGCAGAGATGATCGCTGTTCAACGATTTAACGAGCAAAATCAGCAGAAAGAAGTTCCTCTGATCTATGGAGCTGTTGCAACAGGCGATCGCTAGAAATTCTTGCAGTTAGAAAAACAGACGGTAGCGATCGCCTTGCCTTGCGGGTACTGTTCAACGGTGGTAATTCGATTGAATGGGTTTGCCCCTGGTGGTTTTTGGAAGATGTGTTAGAGGGATACTGCGATCGCAACGGCAAGCAGGGTAAAAACAACAAACAGAATTGGACGCACCTATATAATGATGTTGCCACCCTGGAATCCTCGTAGTTCCGACACAACACACAGGCAGTTCCAAGCCAAGCAAAGGTTCGTTCCACAATCCATCGTCCAGGTTCGACGACAAAGCCTTCTCCTAAGCGCTCGGTCATTTCGGAGAGTCATGGGGAAGATCCCGCCACTTACTGCCGTTGTCAGCTCGATGCCCGCTTCTATCTCTAGAGGTAGAAGCACTGGTCAAGCTTACTATGACACTGTGATTGGTGCAATTCTTTTGTTGCTCCTACCCAATGCAATCTTGATGACAGACCAACGGCAGGCTCCAGCGCAAACGTCTACCCTAGCATTTGAGGACTACGCTGCCTCAAAACCAATTCGCTCGAGCATTGATAGAGGCTGGCAACATTTGGTCGTTCGTACTTACCAGCACCCTCCAAGGGGAGAACATCTAGTCGTGCCTGCTGTTTCCGATCCGCACATCGTTCTGCAACTGAGTAATTCAACTTGCGTTGAGACGCGAGAGATCGGAGGAGCTTGGAGAGCGGTGCAACTTCAACCCGGTCAGATTTTTCTTACCCCGCCGTGCGATCAACCGACTGAACTGCGCTGGGACAGTCAATCGTCTGAGCCAGTTGTAGCCGTTGAACTGCACCTTAGTGCTCGCTTTCTGGCTCAAGTCGGGATAGAAGTTGCCGACATTGATGCTGCTCACCTGCAACTGATCGAGCGCTCAGGGATTCATGATCCGAGCATTGAGCAAGTTGGTTTGATGTTGAAACAGGAACTCGAACAAGGTGGGCTGGGCAGTCAGCTCTATGTTGAATCTGCTGCTCAACTCTTAGCGGTTCATCTCTTGCGCCAGCATTGTCGAGTTCAGCATCGGGTTCAAGACTATCGCGGCAAGCTGTCCCCATCTCGACTCCGCCGCGTGACAGACTACGTGCAGGCACATTTAAACACCAATCTATCCCTAGAGGATTTAGCGCAGCAGACGGGCATCAGTACTTATCATTTTGCGCGGTTATTCAAACAATCCACGGGCGAAAGTCCAAATCAGTACGTCACTCGCCAGCGCATTGAAGCTGCACAACGCCTCTTGAGGGAAACCGCGTTAGGTGTCCTTGATGTTGCTATCGCAGTGGGCTACAGCAGCCCCAGTCATTTTGCCACGCAGTTCAAACGCTCAACGGGCGCATCGCCGACCACCTTTCGGCAGAGCCGCTAAAAACAGCAGCAAGATCCCGAAGCCGACAGCAAGAAACCGAGCGAAATAACCTTTTGTTTTCGCTATAGTCTGACTAGTAGGTCGCTCCGCTGGCTCATTAAAAGTCTTCAGATTTATTGTTGCCTACGTTTCAACGCTATGTACAGTGTTTTTTCAGTGCAATGTTTATCAGATGTTTTATGACGCAGCCGCAGTAATTGAA
>CAXUIV010000329.1:0-1786 GCA_964250875.1 uncultured bacterium | reverse complement strand
CAACCAATCTAATCACAAGCACGTATGGACCTTCAACTTTCTGAAAAGCGCGCTCTCGTCACCGGCAGCACGAGCGGTATCGGCGAGCAGATTGCTAAAACGCTTGCCGCCGAGGGCGCAAGCGTCATTATCCACGGTCGGCGCGAAAGCGAAGCGCGGCGCGTGGCGCAGTCCATCACGGATGCAGGCGGAAAAGCTGCCGTGGCGATCGGCGACTTGGGCAGCGACGACGAAGCGGCGATGGTCGTCGAGACATCGCTCTCCGCGTTTGGCGGCATCGATATCCTGATCAACAACGCCGGGGCGTTCCCGATGAAGGATTGGCTGGAAACCACTGCGGCTGAGTGGAACTCGCTCTACAACGCGAACGTTGCGTCGGTAGTGCGGTTGGTCACGAGCTTGGTGCCCGCTATGAAGGAACGCCACTGGGGGCGAGTGATCATGCTCGGCAGCTTTCTTGGTCCCATGCCGCAGCCTTTCGTCGCTAACTACGGGGCGACAAAGATGGTCAATATCGAGCAGGCAGTTTCGCTGGCGAAGGCCCTTGCTGGTACTGGCGTCACGAGCAACGCCGTCAGTCCTGGTCCGATCCGCACGCCAGGACTGGAGGCGGGAACAAAGGAGATGATGGAAGCGCAGGGTCAAAAATACGACTTCAACACGTTCGAGGCGTCCTACGTCAAGGAAACTCACCTGCCTGTAGGTCGGCTCGGCTCGCCGACGGACATTGCCAACGCCGTAGCGTTCCTCGCCAGTCCGCTAGCTGACTACATCACCGGCACCAACCTGCGTGTTGACGGTGGCATAATGCCCACGGTGAACTGATTCGGACGCAGAGTACCGTTACGGGGTTGCTCGATCGGGAAATCTGTCGTTTTATGTATCGTTCAAAGAACCAGATGAACATCAACATGTGCGACGCTGCCCACAGAGTACAGTGCAGCAACTTTGCACATTTACTTCCATCATTACTTAACTGAAGCTCAATAACCCACCGTTGGATTCTTTATGCCTTTTCCACTCGAAAACAAGCTCGCCCTTGTCACTGGTGCTTCCGGAAGCATCGGATCCGCCATCGCCAAACGTTTGGCGCAAGACGGCGCGAGCATTCTCGTACACTACAGCTCTGGTCGTGAAGGCGCGGAAGCGGTGGTAGCCGAGATTCAAGAAGCCGGTGGCAGCGCCGAGATGGTTGAAGCAGACCTCAACCTCCACAACGGACCGGCAGCCTTGATTGCACAGATCGACGGGGCCTTCAACAGGCGGTTCGTAGGCCGTCTGGACGTGCTGGTCAACAATGCAGGCACCGTGTCTATGGCCCCGTTGCCCGACGTGACCGACGAGGATTTCGACCGGGCTTTCAATGTCAATGTGCGCGCTACCTTTCAACTCTCTCGTGAGGCCGCCCGCCGCATGACCAAAGCAGGTTGGGGCCGCATCATCAACATGGGTTCGATCTTTGGTGAAGGCGCATACTCCCCCGGTTTGAGTACCTACTGCGGCACCAAGTTCGCCGTGCAGGGTCTCACCCGCGGTTGGTCGCGCGACCTAGGACCGAAGAGCGTGACCGTCAACAACATCCAGCCTGCCGTGATTCAGTCCGAACCGCAGCCCACTGAAGGACCAGTCTTTGACTCTATGAAGAAGTTCACCAGCGTGGGCCGCTTCGGCAAGCCCGAGGAGATCGCCGAAGCGGTGGCGTTCCTGGCTAGTCCCAAAGCCGGGTTCATCAATGGGGAAAGCCTCACTGTCGATGGCGGCTGGAGCGCCTAACAGCAACCAGGCT
>CAXUIV010000328.1:0-5989 GCA_964250875.1 uncultured bacterium | reverse complement strand
AACTGACAACGAAACATCCGGCAGTTGACCTTCGAGTCCTACGTCACCGCTCTCTGGCTGCTGGCAGTATCTACTCAGGTATCTTGGGGATGGGACTGTATGGAGCGCTGTTTGCCGTGCCGGTTTTCACCCAGAGCGTACTCCACTTTACAGCGACGCAGACAGGGCTACTGCTAGCACCCGGTGCCCTCGCCTCCGCGATCGCGATGGTGCTGCTGGGCAAGTTCTCCAGCAAAATTGACGCCAGACTCCTGATTGGGGCTGGGGCAGTAGGAACTGCCTTGGTGATGTTTCAACTGGCTTCTATTAATCCGCAAACCGGAACAGACCAGCTGTTTTGGCCGTTGGTCGCACGCGGCGGCGTGACAGTCTTGATGTTTCTTCCCTTAAGTCTGGCAACTTTAGGGCCATTGCCCAGGCAGGATGTCTCTGCGGGATCGGGCTTCTACAACCTCACCCGCCAACTAGGCAGCAGCGTTGGCATTGCCGCGATCGCCACCCTCCTCGATCGAAGGGAGGCTTTCCATCGAGCAGCGCTGGTGGAAAATGTGAGTCTTTACAACCCAGCAACGAACCAACGCCTCGACCTGTTGACTGGAGCCTTTCAAAGTCAAGGCATGGATCCTGCAACAGCTCATCAACAAGCAATAGCCGCGCTCGATCAAACAATTAACCTACAGTCTGCTGTGATGTCCTTTGCTGATATCTTTTGGCTGGTTGGTGTTGTATTTCTTTGCTCACTGCCCCTGTTGTTATTTTTAGGCAAAGGTAGTGCCGGAAAATCAGTATCCGCCTCCGTCCACTAGGTAAGGCGCACTAGCTGCGCGCCCCTACTTGCTGCTGATCGCTTTAACCTTTCGCCTTTAACCCTTCGCCTTTAACCTTTCGCTGCCCTCCTACTCGCCGCCAATCGCCCCGCGCACCAGGATAACGGTGCTTTCCACACGGCTAGCGATCGCGGCAGGAATATTGCCATTGATTGCCTGCTGGAGCAGTCCTTCGCGGCTAGCCCCTAAAACAACCACATCAAAGTGATGAGTTTTGATCAGATCAATGACACCTTCGGCAACGGAGTTAGCTTTGACTGAAGCAGCAACCACCGGACTGGAGAAGTGGCGATGGTGAACGAGTTCGTGGCTTGCTTGCTCCAGAATTGTCATGTCTGGTTCAGATTCAGATAGAGAGAAAACTTGGCAAAGCCGAATTTCTGGAGCATGACCTAATGTCACCAAAGCTGGCAGCAGTCCAATCGCGGCCTTAGCATTTGGGCCTCCAGCTATAGGTACAAGCCACTGGTTGAATTGGGGAGTTTGGGGTGCGGATCCATCACCCAGTTTCACTAGTACAACTTCGCAGGGTGCTTGCCGAATTAAAGTATCTACCACATTGCCAAATATCCTGCCGGGGGTAATCGTGTTACCTTTCCAGCCCATTAAAATTAGGTCGATATGTCGTTCCTTGATCGTCTCTAGAATCGCCTGCTCTAAGTCGTGAGTAGCCCGAATCTGCGTATGCATTGGAATTTTCCACTTGCGGCCCAAACTCTCAGCCTGACGTAATAGGCGGCGACTTTTTGCGGTGTTTACTGGTGTCTCCGCTGGAGAGCTATGACGGGGTACAAGAATCACTTGGAGACACTCAAGTTCATAATTGCGTTCTTTCGCGATCGCGGCTGCCAGCTGCAAGAGTAATGTCGCTGTTTGGGGATTTGACAGCGGTACCAGTAACCTTCCCTGCCCTGTACTCGGCGATCGCGTTTGATAAACCGTGTATGAAGGTTCAGGTTGAGGTCCCGTTTGACTCGTCTCGGCATTCAAACGGTCTGCCTCAACTCGGATGATATCTGCCCTAGTAATAATACCTAGTAACTTTTGACCATTCATGACTGGTAAGCGACTGAGTTGATATCGGTCGAGCAAGTAAAGCACATAGCCTAGGGAATTACTTGACCTGACGGTTACTGGCCTTGGCGTCATGATGGCGCTCAAGGGAGTACTTCCAGGTAGCTGCTGATCGCGCATCTTAGCCAAATCAGTTTGAGTGACAATGCCTATCAGCCTGCCGCTGTCATCCACCACCGGAAAGCCTCGATGATGGGAGCGGGAAAACGCCTGCACTGCCTCATCTAAAGCCATCCGACCAGACAGAGTCTCAACTCGTCGCTGCATCACATCCTCCGCCGTCAACTCGGTCAAAAATCCTGCGGTAGGAGTCTGTTTTTCTAAGTGGATGCCCTTCCACTCCAATATCCGGTCGTAAATAGATCCAGGCGCTACCTTATCTGCAATCAGGTATGCAGTCACAGAACCAAACATCAAAGGCAGCACTAGATTGAAGTCGGTTGTCATCTCAAACACAATGACGATCGCGGTGATTGGCACTTTGGAAACAGCACTAAAAAATGCCCCCATACCGGCCAAGGCATAAGTGATGGGCAAACCTAAATGTAATAAATTATACTCACAAGTACCCACAATATGACCCAGTGCGGAGCCAAGAATGAGGCTGGGAGCGAATAACCCTCCAGATGCTCCTGAGCCAAAAGCAATCGGGGTTAGGATGAACTGAGCAACAAACGCGATCGCTGCCGTGTAGACACTAGCTTCACTGGTAATCAACAATTCCCGCAACCCCGTATTATCTCGAAAGGTAACAGGTAGCAAAGAGAGAACCGCACCCGAGATTAATCCAGCCAACCCCACCCGTAGAGGTAAACTGAGCCTCAGCCCACGGTAGAACGTCATGCTGGCGATAATTCCTCGGTTAAACAGTGCAGCTAGCAATCCTGCTAAGACGCCTAGCACCAGGTAAAAGGGAATTTCGGTCAGTGAGAAGCTAGTTTGCGAAGCGGCTAATTGCAGGTTGAGATTGATACTCCGACCACCTAGCAGGCGAGAAACCACTGCACCAATGAAGGAAGCAAGGATAGCGGTGCCGAGAGTGAGGCCAGATAAATCGTGCAGGAGTTCCTCAACGACAAACAGCACACCTGTTAGAGGCGCGTTGAAAGCCGCCGCTAATCCAGCACCGGCACCGGCAGCAATCATCTGCCGCCGATGCTCAGGAGAGGTAGGAACCCAGTGGCTTAGTTGGGCTGCCAAAGCCGCTCCCACATGGACAGTTGGCCCTTGCCGCCCTACAGCCAGACCAGAACCCAGCACGATGATGCTGCTAGCTAACTTCACCAATGCAACACGCCACGAAAGTGTCGTCGGCACACCGGCAAGGGCGGCCTTAACCTGAGGAATGCCACTACCAGAAGCCTCTGGTGCTAACCGTTCAACCAGCAAACCAGCGAGACATCCGAATGAAAACCCAATCGCTGGTAGTACGATCCAGGCTGGCAATAGATGCGAAGCATGTACGCGCCAGCTCCCAAGTTCACCCGCTCCAACTTTAAGCAAGACAGCGGACAGCGCCGCCACCAGACCAATGAGACAGGCTTCAGCAATCGCGCTGGCACGCCGAGGCTGTAGCCATTGACGCAGGCGCTGAGGCAGAGCAATAGGCCACATATATCTATAGTTGCACCCAAAATTAAACGGGGGTAGGGAGTGCGGTGCAAAACAGCAACGAACTTGTTAGGAAATGTAACAGATAATTTAGCGATCGCCACCCTTTACCATGTGGGCAGTGATGTGCCCACTGCCCACTGCCCACGATTTACGTTTGCCTGCCCGTAGTAGATAATCCTTCCACAATGAGCGATGGAGTGTAGCAAGAGCCATTCCAATCAGCGTCGCCGCCTAGAGTAACTAGCTGTTTGAGCGCAGTGTATACGTTGCCTGCAACCATTGTGTCCTTCACTCGGCCTACAATTTGACCTTTACGGACTCGGTAGCCTAAATCGATATTGATCGAGAAGTCGCCAGAAATACTGTCGCCGCCACCTAGCATCTGATCTACAACTAGCCCATCGTCTAGATTGGCAATCAAATCTAACAGCGAGGCAGTTCCAGGCTGGATCAGCAAATTAAACAGACCGGGTGTAGGATAGCTGCCCAAACCGGGACGAAACCCGTTTCCTGTGGTGCCAGTACCAAGCTGACGACCAGTCGTGCGATCGCTGTAGAAGTGCTGTAGAACCCCGTTTTGGATCAGAACAAGAGTTTGGGTGACTGTGCCCTCATCATCAAAGGGACAGCTAAACGGTCCTAATTCTGGCTGCTGTTCGAGGGTTACGGTAGAGGATGTGACGAGCTGACCGAGACGGTCAGCCCAGGGAGAAGCCCCTTCAATCACCCGTTTGCCATTTAGGGCGGCTTGTACCGTACCCCAGAGCATATCAGCAGCTTTGGAAGTAAATAAAACCGGCACGCGCCCGGTGGGTGATGCGACATTTTCCATTGCCCAGCCCAACCGCTGCAAAATTTGATTGGCAATTTTCTCTGGGTCAAGGTTGCCGCGTTCGGTTTGACCATCAGACACACTCAAGAAATCATCGCCCCGTACCCATTCAGCTGACACGAAACAGCTGAGTGTGGTGTCAGTATAGTGGCAATCTAGACCTTGAGAGTTGACTAGACGAGTTGTCTCAACTTCACTGTCGCACTCAGCGCTCGTCAAGACTTCGGGGTAGGCATCTCGAATCAGGGCGATCGCCTGTTTGCCCCACTCCACGAGTTGTTCCACTGGTACAGCTTTACCAAGATCAGGGTAGAAAGGTTTTGAGTCACTGCCCAGTTCAATAAGTTCGGGTTTGTTCAGGCGACTCAGTGCTAAAGCACGCTCCACCATTGCCTGAGGTTCAACCGATCCGTAGGCCACTGTCAGCCCTGGACGACCGTCCCGCCACAGTCTCAGCGCTGTGCCTTCGGATTGGGCGCTTTCTAGCTGCTTCAGTCGATTGGCCTCAAAAAAGACTGGTCGGGACAGCGCTTGTGACTGATACACTTCAGCGGCCTCTGCCCCGGACTTTGCAGCTAGCTCCAGCAGCTTTTCTGCTAGTATCTGTTGTGGCAAGTTTTCAGAATCCATGAATCTCACGGAGTTTTTTCAGTTTGAGGTTGATGCACTCTAGCCATCGGTTTACGGCAGATTTAACTCTTGCAACAGCCAAAAACCGGCAAAGGTTTCTGCCTGTGGACTAGACTGTACAGCTAAAAAATGCACCCCAGAGGCTTTTTCCTTCGCCTCTTCAAATCTTTGGGCTTCTTCCACTTGGGTGTTTTTGAGATTGACTAGGATCCAGCGATCGCTAGCACCAGTCTCCAAGAGCAACCTCGCCGCACTGCTGTCAAAGTTGAGGAAGGCTAATTCCAGCCCGGACATCCATCCCGCCAGTGGTACGGCTCTAGAAGAGAAGATCACGACACCTGGAACTTTGATTTCAGATGTTAGACCTGTCATTTCCAGCGGAAAGGCTTCGCCAAAGTCAATATTCCACTCGTGCATCTCCTCAAATGCCTCTGCTTCTAGAGTTACAAATGTCCATTGTTGTCCCATTAAGGCATCTGGCAGAGGTTGAGGTGGCGGTATCTCAAAGCGGACAGAAGGATTCGTCACGGCTTGATAACCAGGCTGATTGGGATAAAACTGTTCTGTCCGTTGTTCCAGCCATTGGCACAGGGTAAGAGTACGGCGGCTAGGCTGGGCGGGAATGCCTAAGTCCTTGCACGCTTTAGTAATCATATTATTCATCTGGCGGCGGAAGAAGCGAATTTTTGTCGGTGTTTGTCTTGCTTTAGCGATCGCTGCCTCCAAAGCTGTCCTCAACCAGACAGAATTTACCTGTGTGCTGGGACAAAATTCGGCATATCGAAACAGGGAGTCGGTTTTCGTGCGCGTGTCCATAGGACTCTCACACACCAAAATTTCCCAGATTTTTTTCTGTTGCTCGTCCAATATTGGACGCGAGTAGAAATCGAGTTCCCAGACAGTGCCCATATCTCGCTGTAAACATTTTGCCCCTTCTTCATAGTATGGGCTAAGGGGACTGGGGTGATGGCTGAGTGCTGCTGTGCCCAGACGGGACTGCTGAGATCAGGGG
>CAXUIV010000327.1:0-6008 GCA_964250875.1 uncultured bacterium | reverse complement strand
TCCGCAACCGCTTCATCCGCACTTCTGGGTATTTGCAAGAACAAAAAGCTGGAAAAATTTCATATCGTGGCGTGTTTGGCACTCAAAAGCCCGGTGGCTGGTTAGCCAACGCTTTTGACTTCAAACTCAAAAACATCGCCAACACCAGCGTGATCTACTGGGGTGGTAAACTGCTAGCACTTTGGGAGGCCGCAGACCCACATCGCCTCGACCCCCGAACACTAGAAACACTGGGTACTGATTCCCTCGACGGCGTTCTGGCACCGGGCGAAGCCTTCGCTGCCCACCCGCGCTTCGATCCTAGTTCTGACCAAGATGGTGGTGCGCCTTGTTTAGTAAATTTTTCGATTAAGCCAGGTCTATCCACCACAATCACCATTTTCGAGCTAGACACGAACGCCAAAGTAGTCAGGAAGCATGCCCACAGTGTTCCGGGCTTTGCTTTTATTCACGATTTTGCCATCACCCCAAATTACTGCGTATTCTTTCAAAACCCCATAGCCTTTAATCCGCTACCGTTCGTGCTGGGCTTTCGAGGACCAGGGGAGTGTCTCAAGTTCCAGCCCCATCAGCCCACCCGCATTATTATTATTCCCCGACATACCTCGGAACCCGTACAAACTCTCGAAACTCAATCAGGCTTCGTCTTTCACCACGCTAATGCCTTCGAGCAGGACACATCCATTTTCATTGACTCGATCTGTTATGAAGCTTTCCCAGAAGTGGAACCACAAAGCGATTTCAGGCAGGTAGATTTTGATGCGTTGAAGCCAGGTCAGTTGTGGCGTTTTCAATTAAACCTAAGGGATAAGACTGTTTCACGGCAACTGATTGAAGAGCGCTGCTGCGAGTTTCCCAGCATTCATCCGGAAAGAATGGGGCGGCCCTACCGCTACCTGTATATGGGGGCGGCGGCTGCTAAAACTGGGAATGCTCCTTTGCAGGCAATTCTCAAGGTGGACCTAGAAACGGGACGCCAACTCTGGAGCGCTGCGCCCCGTGGCTTCGTAGGAGAACCGATTTTTGTCTCTCGACCGGACTCTGATCAGGAAGACGATGGCTGGGTCCTAGCTCTAGTTTATGATGCTGCCCACCATCGCTCGGATGTAGTGATTCTGGATGCTCAGAACATCGAGCAAGGGCCAATCGCTCGGCTGCATTTGAAACATCACATTCCTTATGGACTGCATGGTAGTTTTACGCAGGAGTCATTTATGCCTAGCTGAGCATAGGGCGATTGTTTTCAGATCTCGCTCCTTTCTCTCCAATAGGAGGATATCATCATAAATTTGTGTAATGGCCTGCTGTGTAAGACACACTTTAGGCTCTAATGTACCTTGAGTATCTAGGGTGATGCCCTGTAAGCATAAGAGCAAATCACACATTTTAGAGTGGGGGTGGCGATGGGGGCTTAACTGTCGGTACCCATTCCCTGGATGCTTGTTGAGTCAAAAGAATAGGATAGCAACAAGACCTCTAGCTTGAGGATGAAACCGATGAACTCGTCTGAAGAACACGTTACATACAGGTCACTCGAACAACCACATACGAGTCTACAAGTTACAAATCAATCCTCCAAGGGGGATATTGGGGGGAGCGGAAATTTAGATAAGGTCAGAGAACTTCTTTTTGGCAACCAGGTACGGGAATTTGAAAAAAGGTTCACCCGCTTAGAGGAACGACTGATTAAAGAATGCGCTAACTTACGGGATGAGACTAGAAGACGTCTAGACTCCCTAGAGATGTATATACAGAAAGAGGTTGAGACATCAACTGAGCGGATAAAAACTGAGCAAAGTGAACGAGATGAAGCAGTGGGAGGACTTGCTCAAGAGCTACAAAGCACAGCTAAGTCTTTGGAGAAAAAGCTGTCACAATTAGATGAGCAAACAAGTCAAAGCCAAAGGGTGCTACGGCAGCAGATTTTAGAGCAATCTAAAAGCCTGAACGATGAAATTCGGCAAAAATACGAAGAGATTTTGGCTGTACTAGAACGGGAAGCCCAAGAACTTCGTACCAATAAAACCAATCGTTCCACCCTTGCAGCCTTGTTTGCAGAACTGGCTGTGAGATTAAACAGTGAGCGCTAGACTGGTGTTGAAAATAGGGAGTGGGGCAATAGGGAGCGAGGAGCTGGGGGACAGTTAATGGTAGTGAAGTTAATTTAGGCAAGGGTCGTTATAAGTCTCACTCATAACGACCAGCGAAAAGCCTGTCTGTAACTCTGAACTCCGAACTCCGAACTCCGAACTCCAAGCTATTCCCAAGGCAAAAGTCTCATGGCTGACTCTTCAACCTCTGACGTGTCCAATGGAGATCCAAATAACCGTCGTTCAAATGCAGAAGAACTGAACGAGCTTCGCAGTTTGCTCCTCGGTCTCGACCCGTCCAAAGTTGAGAAACTGTATGAGCGGTTAGATAACCCCCAGATTCAGGCGGAGGATATCAGCCAGTTGCTGCCAGCTGCGATCATCCTGCGGTCAATGCAAGATAAGCTGCTGAGCGAAGCGATTGTGCCCGCTGTGGAGGAGTCCATCCAAATCTCTGTCAAAAAAGACCTTACTGTTCTATCAGACATTATTTTCCCTGTTATTGGACCAGCTAGCCGCAAGGCTATTGCTACAGCTCTCGAAGCGGCAGTCCAATCTCTCAATCAAAGTATTGAACATAGCCTATCTCCACAGAGCTTCAAGTGGAGATTGGAAGCCCTACAAACAGGAAAGTCATTCGGTGAGGTTGTACTGCTACGCACCCTGCTCTATCGGGTAGAGCAAGTCTTCCTGATTCACAAACAAACTGGATTAGTGCTTCAACACGTAGTAGCAAACGCAGTAGCCATTCAGGACGCGGATTTAGTATCAGCCATGTTGACGGCTATCCAAGATTTTGTTCGAGACTCTTTCAGTGTGCCAACAGGCGAGTCGCTGGCAACCTTGCAGTTTGGAGAACTAACAATTTGGATTGAGCAGGGGCCACAGGCGGTGTTGGCAGGCATTATTCGCGGCAACCCTCCTAAAGAATCAAGATTGATTTTTCAAGAGGCGCTAGAAAAAATTCACCTCAAGCAAAGTAGTGCTCTTCATTCTTTTCGGGGGGACGCCGCAGCTTTTGCAGCAAGTAAGCCCTATCTTGAAACCTGCCTTCAGACTCGTTATCAAAAAAAAGAAAAGCGTTTCCCTTACATCTGGATCGTCTTAGGACCGCTGGTGATCGCTCTAGGAATCTGGAGTTTTTTGGCGATTAGAGACAGACTGCGCTGGGCTGCTTGCGTAGAAAAACTAAACGCCCAGCCTGGAATCGTGGTCACGACTGCTGAGAGACGACATGGAAAATTCTTCATCTCCGGGCTACGCGATCCGCTGGCAGCAGACCCGACTGTATTCATAAAGCAGGCAGATATCAATCCTGATGAAGTTGAAAGCCGCTGGGAGCCTTACCTGTCTTTGTCTTCAAAATTCGTTTTGCCTAGAGCTAATGAATTACTCCAGCCGCCTAAAACTGTATCGCTGACTGCTGAGAACGGAACTCTGCAAGCTAGAGGAACTGCACCCCTACAGTGGATTACTGAAGCTCGAAGACTGGTACGGGTTATTCCTGGTATTGCCCAATTTAATGACAAGAATCTAGTTCCAACAGATTTAAGGGAACTTGAACTTATTAGGAGACAAATTGAGAAGCAAGTCCTCCTATTCAATGAAGGAAGTACGCAACTACTGCCTGGTCAGGAGAACAACCTACACAACTTGACAAAAATAATTCAGCAACTCTTTAACTCTGCACAGTTGCTAGATAAAAGCGTCCATATTCAAATTATCGGACATGCAACCAGTAGCGGTTCAGAACAAGAGAACAATATCCTAAGCAAGGCGCGTGCAGAAATAGTTTTAGCTGCTCTAACACCTAATAAACTTAGGATCAACATGAGTGCAGTTGGTATAGGATCGCGCCAACCTTTACGTAGTGGACTAACCGCATCAAATGAAGAATTTAACCGCAATGTATCTTTCAGGGTTATCCTGACTGATGTCCCTCAACAAGGCCAGCATTCATGATTCAAAAAAAAATCTGTATGGTAGGTGCCTTCGCCACAGGAAAAACCAGCCTTGTATCGCGTTTTGTCAAAAGCATTTACTCTGACACTTACCATACGACAGTAGGTGTAAAAATTGACAAGAAGTCTATCAGTTTGGCAGGGCAGGAAGTAAATCTTATTTTGTGGGATATTCATGGGGAGGATGATTTCCAGGAAGTGCGAATGTCTTATCTTAGAGGTTCATCTGGTTATCTACTGGTAGCAGATGGGACTCGTTGCCACACACTCAATAAAGCCTTTGACTTGCAGAAAAGAGTAGAAGAGGCAATTGGTGCAGTTCCATTCATTCTGATACTCAATAAATGGGATTTAGTAGACGATTGGGAGATTGATGAAGCCACTATGGAGAATTTATTCCAAAGGGGGTGGACGGCAACCGAAGGGAGTGCGAAAACAGGCTTAGGGGTAGAGGAAGCCTTTATGACCCTTGCTGGTAAAATGTTAGAGGGAACATAAATGCTTGATCTCCCTTTACAGGTGTCTGATTATATCAGCAATTATGTTGTGGAAAACCGTTCTCCAGCTTATCTCCTAGTGAAGAGCGGTTGCTTGATTGATTGGGGTGGGCAACTGGCAGCGTATGGAGTCACAAATCTCCAGAAAAGCAAGTGGGTGGAGGAACAGGTGTTTTTTCTTGAGGGTTTGCTTCCTCTGGACAACGGCAACTTATTCTTACCCTGTGTTCAGACAGAGTATGGACTTTGCGCAGACATTTATGTCTTTCCTGGTGATGAGGGAGACTGGGTATTAATGCTGGACGCTACCTTGAATGAGACTCAGCGCCGTCTAACTCAACAACAACGCAACGAATTGAGTCTTTCGCAAGAGAGGGCTAGGGGGTCAATTAGACAAGAATTGAGCAAGTAGGAAATCGCTGAAAATCTAAATAGTGAAACGATGAGTGAAGCGATCACAAATGAGATTTTTGCCGCCCTAGGTATCGTTGTTTTAGAGTGTGTAGACGACGGTTCCTTTAAAAAAATAGGGACTGTACCAGAGTGGTTCATCCGCTTTTACCCGGATGTAGCTTCAAATCAAGATGGGTTAAGACTGGGAAAAAAATCTCCTTTTCTCGCAAACTTTATTGTCGATGCTGAATCTTTTTGGCAGGAAAACGAGATAGGGTCGTTGAAGTCAGGAATATGGATCGAGCCTGACTTATTAGGAAACGAAATCTATCTTGAAGTCTCAGCAGTTCGCTTGAGAAATAAAAAAATCCTGCTATTTGAGTTGCTAGGAACTAATTCTGAACAAAAACAGATCCTAATTCAAAAAGCTAGGGAGAATAGCTTAAGGCATCAAAATCTAGTTAAGGAAATTCAAAAAAAAGAAATTTTGATTCACTGCATTATGCACGATTTAGCAGGGCAATTGACTGGTATTAACTGTTGTTTTGCCCTACTGGCGGTAGAAGAACTAACACCTAAAGGGAGAGAACGTCTAGAAATTGGTATGAGGCAGTGTACCAAGCAAGAGACACTTATTCGGGAAATATTAGATGCGTTCTCTGCCGATGCGGAATCACTAGAGACATTTACCCTCGATCCTACTCAAGCGCCGGACGCACTTATCTGTGCAATGGAGGCTGTAGACGCTCTACTACCAACTGCCATAATAAGCAAAATAAACCTGAGGCTCAACCCCTCTATTGATATGACGCGAGGGTGGAAGGTCATTGGCGAACGATCCCGTTTGGAAAGAGTTGTCTCTAATTTATTAGAAAATGCTCTCAGGCACAGCCCAATCAACTCCACTGTGACAGTTAATATCAAAGACAACAATGAATCTATCCTGCTCACAGTTGATGATGAAGGTCCCGGTGTAGCGCTAGCTATTTCTCAAAATCTATTTCAAAAGTTTTCTCAAGGAAATGCAAATTCTGGCAAAGCTGGACTTGGCCTTTACTTTTGCCGTA
>CAXUIV010000326.1:0-6016 GCA_964250875.1 uncultured bacterium | reverse complement strand
TCGCGGCATGCATTAACTCCTTTAGATCTGATTGACTTGCACCGTAGCCACAACCTTCATTACGGATCTGTTCAAACCCATTGAGGAGGCAGTCAAGCCCTCCAGGAATAGTGATGAACTGTTCAACCACCTGGGGTACGAGATAGATCCATCCTTCTTTTTTCGGAATGGCAACCAGGTAGAACTCAATTAAGAACTGGTTATCGTCATTGAAATCCCACAGCGACTTCGCCTCTAGAGAGCTAAAAGCTTTCTCCCAAGTTGAACGGCGACGGAGATCGCCAAAGCTGCGCATCTCTTGCTTGAATGCTAAATCTTCAGTTGGGCTGGATTTGACGAAGTGAGCTTTGTTGTATGTGTATAGACCACACCAACGGCTGTAAACCTTTTGTTTAAGTTCGGCTACCTGCATTCCTGCTTCACTTCCTTGGAGAACAAGATCATGTGTCTTCAGAATAGTTCCCTAAGTATCCAACTACCCCATCTTTTGAAGAACGTTAGGGCATTTCGCTTACCAGTTTAGTAAGGTTGAGCGATGAATCCCTGCTCTCTAGCCTTTTGTTCCCACCAGTCTGCCTCTGTTCTGAGCATTCCCGCTAGATTGCTGGAAGCAATGCCGTACCCTTGCTCAGCAGACTTTCGGTACCAGACCATCGCCTCAGCATTATCATTCTCTACTCCTAATCCCAGTTGATACAGATTGCCGAGTATACATTGGGCCTCAGCATTACCTTGCTCAGCAATCGGCTGTAGCAGCAATTTGGCTCTGGCATAATTCCCATCTCTAAATGCTGCTAGCCCTTCCTCTAATCCTTCCATCTACTTGCCCTCGCCACATTTTACACGGCAGCAGTTCGTTGCCTTTATACTCTCTAACTCCACTCCCGAAACTGCTGCCATGCAATAGTCATTCACCTGAGTCCAACTAAGATTGATGCGGCTTTAAGTGTAAGCGGCGGCAGCTCAAGACGATACATGAGGTAACGCCTGATACAAGTTTGAGCGTCAACCTGTTGTCATCAGATGGGAAACTAACCAGGCAAGTTTGTTTTGATTGTGGCAATCACCGCTCAAAGCCGCAGGCTTATGGCTTTAGGAAGGCTTCTACCACGTAGGGGGTGGGGCTAAAACCAAAGACGGACCCCAATGCCTCAGCCTCTATAGCTACACTTCTGACTCCCTGGATATTTAAAGACACCTTCTTAGTCGATCCTCGCGTAATTCTTTCGGTAGCTGCTAAGTTACCGTCTAAATACACATAAATGAAAGCAGACCTGGTTTCGCTGTCTTGCAGTCCAAACTCCATCTGTAGAGTCTTCAGATGCAAGGGCCTGGGTTTAGTCAGATCGCAGGTAACGAGAGCTTTTGAACCGTCAGTATAACTCGGTTCCAGCACAAATACGCTGGTACGCACCTGCCGATTGACGGAGATGTCTCTGTTAACTTTCTCGGCAGACTGTAACAGACAGCTCCGAGAAGAAAGCGGTACCGTGATCGATTGCGCAATCACATCTGAGGGCAGAAGTGACGTAGATACCGAGAACAGTAAAGATAGAGCCGCAAAGTGGAATTTTTTAGCTGTAAACAAGATTTCACCCTTTTACTTGTCAATTCAACCGAGATGCCCTTTTGTCAGACTTTAAGTCTATTTAACAAGCTGGGCCGTCAGCACGTTCGGACGTTAATCCTCTCGCCCGTCAGGTAGCCGACCGTTTTCGGGAAACCGCAGGAATGGCAGTCTCTTAAGATCTAGTAGACCATCTTTTTACTTATAGTATGCAAAAGTTGACCTTTCGTCTGTAGATTCATCGTCTGCACTGCCTCATCATTGTGCCGTGGGGCAAAAAAGCACAGATATTAGAGAGCGTTTTGGGGAGGCCATCCGGCGGCGTCGGCATTGGTTACATCTCTCACAAGAAGAGCTGGCTGAGAGGGCAAACTTACACCGCACCTACATTTCGAGTATTGATAGGGGCGGGCGCAACGCTTCGCTGGTGAACATCGAAAAACTGGCTAAAGCGCTAGACATATCCATCTCCTCTCTTTTCGCCAACTATGGCGTCGAGGCAGTAGAGAGTGAGCCACATGCAGATTGATACAGTAGCGCAGGTGTGGTGCTGTTACTCGTTATGCTTTGTCCAACCAATTTCTCTCAGAGTTTGGTAGATAGGTCCAAGTTCAATGCTGCCAAATTCACTGGCAACGTCCTGCCAGACGATTTGTTCGCTAGCCTGAATTTTCTCAAACTGCTGCCCGTTCCAGTGAAAGTTAACCCGGATAAACTGGTCTGGCCCAACCGCATCGTAGGAGGAAAACTTGCCGTAGTGGGCAATCCATGTGAGGTGATCGGGCGGCACGCCTTCCAGGTCTGATTGCAGGCAGTGAAATAAAGCATTAGCCACTCCATTGAAGTCAGCACCGATGTCCCTCACGCGATCATTACTGCGAATCTCCGACAGTAGGACGATAGCGCTAGCTGCGTTTGAAGCCAGACGAACTCGCGCTAAACAGTGTGCTTCCCCTCCTCGTTCGTGAGACCAATGCACGATTGTGTCGATTGCCGTCCCATTGTGTCGCCTTAGTAGAGGTGTACACTGACTCATCCTTTCAGCCATGATTCAAGCCACCTGGCTGCAACTTCGAGATCCACATCTTCTTTCTCATCATTCCAAATCTTCACTCCAAATTTCTTCTCCAAAGCCCTCGCGTTGACATATCGCACGGATCGCCTATCGTGTTTTAAATTTCTGTAAGCTTGAAGGGCGGGGACGAAAGGCTTCTTTTGCTGATCCCACCACATCTGGGCAAAGTCGAAAGCCGTCCCAGCCTCACAGGCTGCATCAAACTGAGCCACAACCTCATCGGTCATGTATATCTTGAATATCTGAATCGCACCTTTGCGAACTTCTGAGTCCTGGCCAAGCAAAAATGGAAAGACGTAATCGAGGTCAAACGGGGCCAGTGAGGGGTCGTGATCGACATTAGTCAACGTAGGTTCGATATCAAAGAGGTCAGCCTCAAGCTCCGTAATTTGAAAGATCGCTGCTTCTGTATTATGCACATAGGGTGTCCAATCCACACTGTCTTTCAATAAGTCAAACTTAATAAGGGTATCGTCAATTAAATCCTTAGCTTTCTCCAAGTCCTCAAGCATAGACTGAATGATTTCTTGACGCTGATGCACGGCAACTTATTCCATGATGAACTTGAACTGATCCGCCACATTGTGGTCTACAAAAAAGCCGCCAACCTCATAGAGCCTTACTGGTCTGATTCTGGGAGTGAGCGCAATTGCTTTATTTAAGAGCAGTGATGGCAGCTCCTATGCAGGATAAAACTCTCTACCGTCGTCAGGCAAGGCTCGAACTTCAAAAACTATCACTCTGATAGATCTTTGTTAAAAATTGTAAATCTACTTATAGATTTGCGAAATCAATTGTTGACTTCACACCCAACCAACAGAACGTAGAACAAGATGATGCATTAGTGGCTATCTGCTTGCTTTGTCCTGGTTCCAGGTGTTCAAACTGAAAGAGTGCTGGGATCGTGGTCTAAGCGCTGGTTAGTCCACAGCACTAGACCAACTGTGTGACGCAAGCGTGATCGCGCAATTGCTACTTATCTGGATGCCTAAGCCAGGGAGTCACCCCCCTGACTTAGGCATCCACTTAGTAACTGTCCGTCATCTGTCTTAGCTGCGGTCGCCAAAATTCGATTAGCAGAATTTCCATCTGCGCGGTAGCAACTGCCCATCAAGCAGCTCCTCGCCAGCCTGCATCCGCGTTCCTGCGTAGTTCAAAATTCAGCTTTCTCACTCTTACTTCTGCTTTTCCTCCGAAGCTAGCCATTGCTGCTCTCGCTAGGTCTACTTCAATACAACAGTTATCTACTGCACTGACTCACCGTCTTCGTCTTGAAGATGCCCAAATACAGGCATAGCACTACACGAAACGAAGAATTTGTACGCCTTGAGGTTTTTCTAAAGACTACTCAGCCTGAATTTAACGGTCATAAATAGTTGCTATACAACTTTCAAATTATGAGGAAATTTCAGAGTCTTCCCTCATAATTCAAGCTCGGAGGGAAGGAGGTGGGAGATGGAAGGAGATGTATGTGGAGGGCGACGTCCGTCACCATACCAGGCACTGGGCTGGATGACTGCCCTAACGGCTAACGCCCGTCGCCTGCGGCAGACACTGCCGGTCGTCCCCCCGGTTCGAACTCGGCAGTTGCGCTCAACCGACGTCTCCGTAGATTTATGCAGAAAAAGTGAGACAACTTTTTGCGTTTTTTCGCCGCTAAAATTTCATCCGGATAATTGACATGGCTTGCTGTTTTTCCAGGCGTGCGAAATCGGCCAGAAAGGGTGAGACAACTTTTTCGATCTCGCCCTTTTTGCCGCTCGACGTTAAAATACACTGTATTAATCACAACACTGAGATACGGGCTGAAAGAGCTGCTCTACCGTACCAAAACCAAAGCACTTAGACTCGATTAGTACAGGTCAAAAGAGAGGGAGTCATTGCACATTATTTTGGTTTTTTGGCCAAAATGAGACAGATCGGGGTCTGTTATACCCCTTGATTTGTCTCATTTATACGGAAATAAAAGTATACTATTCTGGCTGCGTATAACTAAGAAATAAAGTTTGGCTGAGTGACCGACCAAATCAAAAAATGAGAACGATTCTCAAGTTTCCAAAATTTGGAAACTTGAGAACCTGGCAACTGTAAGAAACGCAATTTGAATTTCCGCTCCGACTGCCGCAGCTAACCAGCAAACAGTATTGAGGGTAGTTTGCTTTGTTTGCAAAGCTCGCAAGATAGTGGAGCGGCGACTGTTGGCTGATGGCTGGGTACCTGTCTGGCCCTGCTCAACCGCGCAATAAGCTTGAATCAGACAAGATTGCCAGTCGTCTTTCCAGGCAGCGATCGCGATGAGCTGGATGCCGCCAACGATGTCTACATAGACTTGCTGGTCGGCCACGAGGGAAATCTGGGCATTTACGGCACTTACAAGTCGGGCGACGGACTGAAGGGTAGCTTTGTTCGTGGTAAAGATTCGCCCAATCGTAGGCCATCGGCTGAGGGTATGGGTTAAGAGTTTGTTTGACATACTCACCGGCCTGAAGGCGCGGGGAAACACTTCACGCTTCAGCGGGTTGTGCTGCAAGCAGTCTGATCATCCCTCGACGTGCATTTAAGGTCGTGCCCATGCCCGATGCCGACCAGTTCTATATTTCGTGAAGCATTTTCGTCTCTGTCCTGTTCGGTGCCGCAACCTAAGCACAGCACTGAACGAACAGACAGATCCAATTTGCCCCACTTGAAGCCACAGTCTGAACAAATCTGACTAGTTGGTTCCCATCGGCTGATAACACGAAAGTCGCGTGAAAACCTGACCGACTTTCCATCACTCATCACTCTGAATTCTCGCCAACCTTGTAGGCTAATTGCGCGTGACAGGCGACGATTCTTCAGCATTCCTGACACGTTCAGATCTTCTAGAACGATGGTTTGATTTTCACTCACCACTCTAGTCGATAGTTTGTGCAGGAAGTCTTTACGGGTATCTGCAACCTGGGCGTGCAGCTTTGCAATTCTTAGTCGCGTCTTCTCTCGTCGCTTTGACCCTTTCACCTGACGTGCGAGTTGACGCTGTTTGCGACGAATTCGCTTGTCCAATTTGGCATAACTCGGACTCTGAACTTTTTCATGGGCAGGTTCGGTACAGGGCGCGGAGTCTCCGGACAGAGTATCTGCCCGGAGAACCCGCGAATGCATCCCCGTACCGACTCTGCCCCCCGTACTCAGCACAGCAAAAGTTTTCAGCCCCAAATCAATCCCGATTGACGGGTTAAGTGCAGGCAGAATAATAGGTGCAACCTCAACAACAAAGCTGAGGAAGTATCGACCTGCTGCATCCTTGATGACAGTCACCGAACTTGGGGCAGACGGCAGTTCTCTCGACCAAATTGGCTTGACGTTCCCAATCTTTGCTAAATACACCTCCTGCC
>CAXUIV010000325.1:0-6033 GCA_964250875.1 uncultured bacterium | reverse complement strand
CACCACAGCCACGCCAAGTGCTGCTGGCTCTACAGGCACCACAGGCACGACAAGCACCACAGGCACCACAGGCACGACAACTGCTGCTGGCACCACAGGCACCATAACCAACAGCAACACAACCGCTACACCTGTCACAGCTACAGGTAACCCTAACACCACAGGCACCACTAGTGTTACAGGTAGTACAGGCACCACAAGCAGCACTGGTACGACTGGTACGACTGGTACGACTGGTAGCACAAGCAGCACTGGCACTACTGCTAGAACTGGTAGCATTGCGACCACTGGCAGTACAAATTTAACTGGCACCCTGACGCTGAGTTATGACCTCTACACTTCCGGTAGGAGAGATGCTACCATCCGCGAAGCTGAACGGCAAGTACGCTCCAGCGAGTTGGCACTGGAGGACCAAATCGAGCAACTTCGACTTGATGTCAGCAATGACTACTATGCTCTTCAACAAGCAGACCAGCAGGTGCTGATTGACCTAGCTGCTGTCACGAATGCCCAAGCGAACTTACGCGATACGCAAGCTTTAGAAAGGGCTGGAGTCGGTACTCGATTTGATGTGCTGACATCGCAGGTGCAACTAGCAAATACCACCAGCAATTTAACGAATGCCCAGGCTCAGCAGCAAATTAGCCGTCGTCAGTTGGCGCAGCTTCTAAGCCTATCCCAGTCGATTGAGATCTCAGCAGCAGATCCAGTGCAGATCGCGGGTTTTTGGGACCTGTCTTTGGAGAGCAGTATTGTTCAGGCTTTTAAAAACCGGGCTGACTTAGAAGCGCAGTTGGTACAAAGAGAGATTAATATCCAGCAACGGCGGGCCGATCTTGCTACCCTGGGACCTCAAGTCAGTCTTAGTGCTGCGTATAGTCTATCGGATCAGCTCAACAACGGTTTAAGTTCCGCAGGCACGAGTGATGGCTACAGCCTGCAAGCGACGGCCAGCCTACTGCTATTCGATGGAGGGCAGATAAGGGCCAAGGCGGCTCAGGATGAGGCGAACATTGCCATTGCGGAGACTAATTTTGCTAACACTCGCGACCAAATCCGCTTCGCGGTAGAGCAAGCGTATGCCCAATTGCAATCTAATGCTGCAAACATTCAGACAACGACGTTGGCGTTAGAAGAGTCGAGAGAAGCCCTACGTCTAGCACGTTTGCGATTTCAAGCTGGCGTAGGTACCCAAACCGACGTTATTAGCTCTGAAAATAACCTGACTCTCGCTGAGGGCAACCGTGTCACTGCGATCTTGAACTACAACAGGGCCTTGGCCACTATACGCCGATCTGTCAGCAATGTCAGGTCACGGTGACATTCTTACGTAGCGGCATTTTTTTAGAAGAGTATAGGGCATTGGGATAGATTCTTAGATTTTTACCCTAATGCCGCCATTTGAAATTATTTTAGTCAAATGCCTGATTGCTCCCTTAAAGCCTTTTGGCTCAAGATGTGGAGGCCGTTCGTAAATCGTGACTTTTCCTGTGTTAACCTAATTTCTCTACCTTGGCCACTATTTTTGCCAGAAATCTAATGATACATTTTCTTCATTTGAGAATCATATGCTAGAGCGCAACTTGGCATAAAAATTCAGAGGAGTGAATTGATGGACTTGCGAAAAGATGCCTTGGAGATTCTGAAAGAAACGAGTCGGACTTTTTACATCCCAATTAGGCGTTTACCTTTGGGACTACAAGAAGCCGTTGCCTCAGCGTACTTGTGTATGCGCGCCATTGATGAAATTGAAGATCATCCAGAACTGGACAATCACACAAAGGCAAAGCTGTTGCAGTCTGTTAGCCTGACCTTTCAAGCAGCAGTCGATGGCTTTGCCATTGATGACTTCTCAGCGGCCTTAAACGGGTCTCATCCACTACAGAATGGACTCATCCAGCCGTTGAGGGAGATCGATTCGTCTAGCGCGGACGGGGGGTTGGGAGACGGGGTGAAAAAGGATTTACACTCCTTCCCCATTTCCTCTACCTCTAGGGGATCTGACCATCAATCTCAGAGAGTTCCCTTAACCCCTCCATCGCCCCACCTGCCCATCTCCCCATCTTTTGTGGATGCGCCCTTAGCGGAAGTAACGACTCGGGTTGGAGAATGGGCGGTACTAGCACCCGTAACCATTGCGCCCCGCATCTGGGATGCTACAGCAGCAATGGCAGATCGGATGGCTTATTGGGCTAATAACAACTGGGAAATTCACACAGAGGCTGATTTAGACCGCTACACTTTTGGAGTAGCGGGTGCAGTGGGATTAATCCTCTCTGACCTGTGGTCCTGGTATGATGGCACACAGACCAACCGTGTCCACGCCATCGGCTTTGGGCGGGGTTTACAAGCTGTCAACATTCTACGTAATCGCAACGAAGATTTGGCACGGGGAGTAGACTTCTTTCCGGATGGCTGGAGTGAGGACGATATGCAGCGATACGCTCGCCGCAATCTCGTGTTGGCTGATGCTTACATCAAGTCTCTGCCGACTGGTCCTGCTTTGGATTTCTGCCAAATTATCTTGACCTTGGGTCATGCCACACTCGACACCCTAGCTCGCGGCGAACACAAACTCAGCCGCAGTGCTGTTCTAGCTCTAATTGAGCAGGTGACGGGAATCGCTAAGTAAGCGAGGAGGTAAGAATAGTTTTGAATGATGAGTTATGAGTTTTGAGTTCAAGAAGTTAAAAAATCTTTAATTCAAAACTCAAAACTCCCCACAAGGGGGCATACCCAAATACCCAAAGGGCACACAGCAGCAAAACTCAAAACTATTTCTTCCTCCGCACTCTTTAACTCTAAGGAGAATCAGTGAAGAAAACTTTATTCCTCAGTCCTCCCTCGTTCGATGGGTTTGATGGCGGTGCCGGTTCTCGCTACCAGGCTAAGCGAGAGATTACTTCCTTCTGGTACCCCACCTGGTTAGCACAGCCCGCAGCGCTGGTGCCTGGTAGTAGACTAGTGGACGCCCCGCCGCATGGTCAGACGGTTGAAGACGTGCTAAAGATTGCCAAAGACTACGAACTGGTGATCATGCACACCAGCACGCCATCTCTGGTCAATGATGTCAAATTTGCCGAAGCAATCAAGGCCCAGAACCCGGATGTACAGGTTGGGTTGATTGGTGCCCATGTAGCTGTACTGCCGGAACAAACACTGCGCGAGAACAAAATCATTGACTTCGTTTGTCGGCACGAATTTGACTATACATGTAAGGAACTAGCCGAGGGCAAACCCTGGGACCAGATCAAGGGTCTGACCTACCATGACAAAAACCGCGAGATATGTAATACCCCAGACCGTGAACTGATTCACGATTGGGATGCCATGCCTAGCGTTCTGCCGGTGTACGCCCGCGACCTAGACGTGTCCAAATATTTCATCGGCTACCTGCTGCATCCCTACGTCTCCTTTTACACTGGGCGCGGCTGTCCGGCAAAATGTACTTTCTGCCTGTGGCCTCAAACTATCGGTGGCCACCAGTACCGGACCAAAAGCCCAGAGGCTGTCGGGCGCGACCTAGAGGAGGCTAAAGCCCTCTTTGGCGACAGTGTGAGGGAATACATGTTCGATGATGATACTTTCACCATTGATCGCCACCGCGCCATTGAAATTAGCAAACACCTGAAGCGGCTCAAGCTCACCTGGAGCTGCAACGCCAGAGCTAATCTGGACTACAACACACTCAAGCAACTGCGCGATAACGGCTTGCGTCTGCTGCTTGTCGGCTTTGAATCCGGCAACCAGGAGATTCTCAACGGCATCAAAAAGGGGATCAAGCTGGAAGTAGCGCGGGAATTTATGCAAAATTGCCATAAACTCGGTATTACCGTACATGGAACCTTCATTATTGGTCTGCCGGTTGAAACGCGGGAGACCGTAGAAGAAACGATTCGGTTTGCCTGCGAACTTAGCCCGCATACAATTCAGGTTTCAATCGCTGCGCCCTATCCCGGCACAGAATTGTACGAACAAGCCAAAGCTAACGGCTGGTTTACCGACCATGCTCTGATTGCCAACTCTGGCATTCAAACCTCAACCCTGCAATACCCAAACCTCTCCAGTGCAGATATTGAGAACGCTGTTGAGCAGATGTACCGCAGGTTCTATTTCCGTCCCAAGGTTATACTACCCATCGTCCGCGAAATGCTGGCTGACCGTCAGATGCTAGTGCGTCGCCTACGTGAAGGCGGAGAGTTTTTCTCTTACTTAAGAGAACGCCGGACTCAAGCCACCTGACATGATGATGCCTCCGCACCAACTGCTCCATATTGCCGGATATTTTGCTTCAAAAGACCCCAGATCTTACTTGCTACCCCTACTCCTGATGCTTTGTCTGGCGGCAGTCTGGTACTATCTGTACGCAATTTATGCGGCAATTAAGTTCACTTCCCATCCAGTGCAGACCGACTTCGACTTCCATCCGCCCATTACTATCCTGAAGCCGATCTGTGGCCTTGACATCGATACCTACGAAAACTTTGCTTCATTCTGCCAACAAGACTACCCGGAGTACCAAATTATCTTTTGTGTACGCCGCGAACAGGATCCGACGGTGGAAGTCGTGCGGAGAATCATGCATGACTTCCCGGAGATCGATATTCGTCTTGTGGTAAAAGATTGCACGATTGGCACGAACCTAAAAGTTAGCAATTTAGCAAACGCAGTACCTGAAGCCAAATACCCAACCTTACTTCTTGCTGATAGCGACGTCCGCGTAGGTTCAGATTATTTGAGGCGAGTTATTCAACCGATGCGCGATCCAACCGTTGGAGTCGTTACCTGTTTGTACCGTCCATTAGTTCGAGGATGGGTGGCAATTCTTGAAGCAGTAGGGATCTCCACCAATTATCACGCTAACGTTTTGGTTGCTAGGAAACTGGAGGGTATGAAGTTTGCTCTGGGGCCAACCGTTGCAATTCGTAGAACTGCGCTGGAAGCTATTGGCGGATTTTTGGCGATCGCTGACTGTGTAGCGGACGACTTTCAAATTGGCTACCTGTCAGCCCAAGCCGGATATCGGGTTGTGCTTTCCGACTACATTATTGAACACGTGATCGCCACGGAAAGTTTCCTTGATTTGATCAATCGTCAGACGCGCTGGAACTTCTGTGCGCGAGCCTCCCGGCCTTGGGGCTATCTCGGTCTTATCCTGACTCACGGCACAGCCACAAGTCTGTTGTTCTTAATTGCAACTGGGGGATCGCTTTTAGGCTGGATAACGCTGAGTACAACCTGGATTGTGAGGTTGGTGGCGGGTTGGGTTGTTGGGGTCAGGAGTCTTGAAGACCCGGTTGCCAGAAAGTTTCTCTGGCTCATCCCGATACTTGACCTTATAGGCTTTGCGCTGTGGTGGTACAGCTTACTCTGCAGCACGATTGAGTGGCGTGGTCAGCGACTAAGGTTGGTCAAAGGCGGTAAGCTAGTGCTAATTACGACTGACTCTGCAAAGGTACTGCCAAATTAGCTACCCAAACTAACTACTCAGCGTAAAGGCAATTGCATCCAAGTGAAAAACTTCATCGTACTTTCATTGCTCGTTGTTCTGCAGGTCTTGGGCTACACCTGGTTAAGTCATGGCATGCGACAAATTGGCGAGGTAGACACACTCAACCCGTTGACTCTCCTAGCAATTGGAACTCATGTACTCACGAATCCGTGGATTGTGTTCGGAGTGCTGTCCCTCATTGGAGCCATGCTGCTGTATCTTACAGCGCTCTCACGGTTGGAGCTAGGCTATGTACTGCCGATGACCGCATCAAGCTATGTATTAACAGACTTGTTTGCCTGGTCAATTCTCCATGAGAGCATCTCACCTCTTAGATGGACTGGTACATTGACGGTGACGGCAGGTGTCCTAATTTTAGGTCTAGACGAAGTCAGTAAAAGTTCTCGACAGGCGATAAAACGGTCTAACTGGGGTACAAGGAGCAAGTGACGCAAGCAATGACGATGAAATTTTCAAACCGAAACTAATGAAGATCTGGCTGGAAGTCATACTATGGGTGATTGTGGACTCTTCGGGCAACA
>CAXUIV010000324.1:0-6046 GCA_964250875.1 uncultured bacterium | reverse complement strand
ACGCTAATGGTGGAATTGGTACTATCCAATTGGCTAATGGTAGTACGTTCTTGGACGCCTTGACGGCGATTAATCCGAATCCTGATACCGTCTCCCTGGGAAAAATTGCCCTCATTCGGTTCGATCCTGAACAGGGCAAAGCCATCACCCGTCAACTCAATGGAAAAGCTGCTCTCAAGGGCGATGCTTCTCAAAACGTCCCGCTTCAAGACAACGATGTCATTGTTGTTGATCGCAACCTGATTGGTAAAATTACCAATGCACTGAACATTATCACCCAACCCTTCCAAAGTTTTCTGAATTTTTTCTTGTTCCTCAACCAGTTTAGAAATAATAGATAAGTTAAGACTTGTCCTTTAACGTCGAACTCCCAGTCCCCTCAGTTCCCCCAGTCCCTAGTACGAGAGAAAGCTGCCATGGCTCCACCATTTGTTAAGCGCTACCTCATTGCTCTAGATAAGTACAAGTGGATTGGTTTAGCTGGTTGTGTTCTGGTCGTAGCCGGGTCAGGGGTAGTCGCTTTGCAGCCACCAGCACCTCCTAGCTACTTGGCAGAAGGCGCGCTTGCCTACAATCGTCCCCCAATATCCTTTTCCACGACTGGTACTCAGATTCAACAGCAGGGACAAGACATCAATGAAGATTTTCTGCTGTCCGACTCAGTTATTAGAACTGCGGCAACTTCGGTAAACGTCAAACCGCAGGATATTGCTAAGAATGTGGAAATCAAGGTTCCCAAAAAAAGCAGTAAGTCTGGAGAATTTGACTCGGCAGTCATTCAAATCAGATATAAAGATACTGAGCAGAAGCGAGCAGCAGATACGCTAGCAGATCTGATGCGGGAGATGGTGGAACAGAGTCGGATCGTTAACACTGCACGGCTGCGCTCGATTATTCAATCAGTTAATCAAAGGCTACCTCAAGTTAAGCAAGAACTCACAACGGCTGAGCAAAATCTGGAGAACTATGACCGGACAGAGGGACCAGCTATACTGGCAGCTCAGAATGGCAGTCTACTCAACGCGATTACCAGCGACCAAAATCAGCAACAGCAACTGCTGCTGACCCTCTCAGGAGTCGATACCCAAATTGGTAGTCTGCAACAAAGGTTGGGATTAACACCACAGGAAGCTTATGTCTCTTCTGCTCTCAGTGCCGACCCGATTATTGCTAACCTGCGATCGCAAATCTACCAGGCTGAGTCTCAACTAGCGATTTTGCGGAAGGACCTCCGGCCCGAACACCCGACAATAATTCAACTGAATCGGCAGCTACAGTCCTACGAGCAGTTGCGGCAGCAGCGAGCCGCAGAGGTGCTTGGCGGTAACGGTAAGGTGGCTCCCCTTGCTGACAGCAGCCAAGTGAGCAGCCTGAGCAGTCTGGACCCAGCGCGGCAGCAACTGGCAACCTTGCTGGTGAACCTGCAAACACAACGGGAAACCCTACAGCAGCAGGTGAGTGAACTCAGGAAGAGAGACCCAGAACTCCGACGCCTGTACGCATCAATTCCTAACAAGCAACTGGGGCGCTCCCGGCTAGACCAGCAAGTTCAGCTAAAAAAAGCACTTTATGACCAGATGCAGGCGAAACTGGTAGATGCCAGGGCGGCAGAGGCAGAAACTGTTAGCAGTGTCAGCATCGCGAAGCCGCCCCAGGTGACAGTTATTACTTCACCCAGCAAGAGTGTGCCGCTTACCCTTGGCGTAGGTGCTTTCGCCGGGTTGTTGGTGGGTGGCGGAATTATCTTTCTGCTCGGATCTCTGGAGGGCACGTTCAAAACCATGGAGGATATCCGGGAGAGCCTGCGCCAACGAGAGGTGGCTGTCCTGGGTACTTTGCCTTTGATCATCGCGGATTTAGATCGGGGAGCTTTGCCGGTTTTGATTCAGTCGGATTCTCCCTACCTAGAGTTTTACGAACGGTGTCGCAGTAATTTACGCCGAGTCGCAGATAAAACTCTAAAGGTGGTATTAATTGCCAGCACGATCGCTCAAGAGGGTAAGACAGTGAGTGCTTACAACTTGGGTGTGGCTTCAGCTCGTGCCGGTCGAAGGACGCTCATTGTAGAGACCGATTTGCGATCGCCCTCCCACTCTGAATCTTTAAAGGTGACGCCAGATCCCGAAGCTACAGTCGAACCCCTGCGCTACTATGGCAACCTGGGCCAGTGTATTCGGTTAGTCCCGGACATTGAAAACCTGTACATTGTTCCCAGTCCTGGCCCTTTGAACCGGGCTGCTGCTGTCCTGGAATCCAGCGAGATGCGACGGCTGTTGGAGGATGTGCGCGGTCGCTTTGACTTGGTCATCCTAGACACACCAGCTCTGAGTTTGTCCAACGATGCCCTGCTGCTAGAACCTTATAGTGACGGCATTCTGCTGGTGACTCGTCCAGGATATACAGAAGAGAGCCTGTTGACAGAAGCTATCGATCAGTTGACTGAGGAATCTGCTGACCTGCGATTGCTAGGAGCTATTATCAACGGCGTTGACATTCCAGTCTCTCCCTTTGAGACAAATGAACCCAGAACCAGCTCCAAGCAGGAAGAAACTGAGACTGTGGAGAAGTCGGATGTGCCAGCAGGTGCAAGGCGATTGTAGTTAGTAGCGCGCAAACAACCCAAACAAGGGACCGAGCAGCAAGCCGGAGATGAAGCCTCCTAGGTGAGCAAAGTAGGCAACCCCGCCACTCTGCATCCCTGTATTGGTGGGAGCTGCCAGACTAGCAAAGCCAGATAAAGCGTTTTGGACAAAGAACAAACCAATAATGATTAGTGCTGAAATTCGCACTGTCGTGATGAAGAAACCCAAGAAAATTAAGGTGAGGACCTTGGCGCGTGGAAAGCGAATAAAGTAAGCCGCCAGAACTCCAGCGATCGCCCCACTAGCTCCTAGAGAGGCAACAGGAGAGGACTGCGAAAAGAACCACTGAGTCAACGCTGCCAAAACTCCACAAACGAGATAAAAGATTAAGTACCTGACATGACCCAAGCGGTCCTCAATGTTGTTACCAAAGACCCATAAGTACAGCATGTTACCCCCAATGTGCAGCAGACCACCGTGCAGGAATTGGGACGTAATCAGCGTTTCCCACTCAGGGATGCCGTGGTTAACCGGATGTCCGGCAAAGCTAGCCGTTAAGTCTCGCGGTATGACTGCTGCCAACTGGAAAAAACTCTCCAATTGGCGCGGTGACAAACTCATCTCATAAAGAAAAACGAGAATATTAACGGCAATCAGCGCATTATTAACGTATGCGGTGGTTCGCGTTGGGTTGTCATCGTATAGAGGCAGCACAGGGTCCTTCCTTGTCAGTGGTTAACAGGAATATACCCTGTTTGCCTTGCTATTGAGTAGCTTACAGCTCTTGGGTTGATTCGGGTGCTTCTAACAACCCCAACAGCGGTCCCAGCGTTGCCCCAAACACGAAACCACCTGCATGTGCCCAGTAAGCAATGCCGCCACTCTCCATCCCAATGTTAGCGGGAGCTTCTAGACTCGCAACACCGTAGAAAGCCTGCTGGATGAACCAAAGTCCGAGGAAGTAGAAAGCGGGGATGCGCACTGTGGGAAAGAAAAATCCTAAGGGAATGAGAGTCAAGATCTCAGCCTGCGGGAAGCGGAGGATGTATGCACCCATCACCCCAGCGATCGCCCCACTAGCACCCAAAGAGGGAATTCCAGAAGTTTGGGCAAAGAACCACTGGGTCAGTCCGGCTAAAACGCCACAGGCTAGATAAAAGAATAGATATTTAACATGGCCCAAGCGGTCTTCAACGTTGTTGCCAAAGATCCACAGAAACAACATGTTTCCCGCGAGGTGCAAAAAACCGCCATGTACAAACTGGGATGTAATCAAGGTTGACCACTCCGGCACCGGCTGATTCACTGGAATCCCGGCAAAGCTAGCTGTTAGCTCACGCGGCACCACTGCTGCTAGATGAAAAAAACCTTCCAGTTGCTGTGGCGCTAGAGTGAGTTCGAAGAGAAAAACCAGTACATTAGCAGCAATCAGTCCGTAAGTTACATACGGAGTTATTGTTATGGGGTTATTGTCTCGCAATGGAACCACGTCACTTTCCTCATCAGGCAGAAACTGGAATTAGACTACCGAGTTTCCCCAAGTATGTCTTCTAACCCACGATTGACATTCAGCCCCTCAGCTCCCATTCCCGATACATCAGCTTCCCCAACTCCACCAAAGCCTGTTGCAAAAGCTCTACAAACCGCCCTGTTTGTCGGTACCGACTCGTGACGTTAAGGGTAATGGTATCTGGCTGGATGATGTAGCCAATACCGTAACCGTGTTCGACAACAGGACCAAAGCAAAAAGCATCAATCCCCATGCCAGGGGCAAGGCTGCTTGTCGATAGAACAGATTGCGTCAGAATGTCGGTATAAGAACGGTCTTGGAAGACTTTGGGATTTATGCCTTGGAGCTGCGCCATCTGATTCAGGGCGGCTAAATGCCGATCCACACCATATCCTTGTTGGCAGGCTCGTAGCCGGGAAGTGTGGGCAGACACCGCAGCCTTAAGGGCCGCATACTTCTCCTCGTCTGTCGCTGACGTTGATAAAATTCTGCCAAGTTCGACGGACTCAGGGGTGACTGAACGCATGGCTTCAGTCCGTCCATAGCGGAAATTTCGAGTATGTACCGATTCATACGTACAGGCAGGTTCACCATAAAGGCGAACATAGGCTAGTTGAATTGCCAACTGAACCACAGCGTCGGGGCTAAGTGATTGCTTTTTGATGTAATTCCGGCCAAATTCGACTTCCAAGAGCTGAGATTCAGTGCGATCGATTAAGCGATCAATCTCGACTCCCGCTTGCTGAGTTGCTTCACGGATGTCCTCCGTTAAGGTCCATTTCAATCTCTGAGGCGTGCAGTCTAGTATAGGACTGACCTGTGATTCGGGTTGTGGTTGCTGGCTCAGCTGCTGGATCTCAAATAGGCATCGCATGACGGCATATCCGTCTACTCCGGCATGCTCAACATTGATTCCCACCCAACCATTGGCTGAGAAGATAAATTGTAGGGGTTTGTCAAACCAGCGATTGCGCCCATCTCCATGCAGGGCGTTACGGGCTGCCAATCCTAAATTCTCTGGTGTTGCGTCGTCTAAGCACACAACGAATAAAGCACTATCTATCAAGCCTAGAGACTGGGCATTTTCTGGGGATGCAGCCGTGAGGCTTTTACGCAACACAGCCCATTCAGTGCGGTTGAGTGTCGTGAGTGCGCCCAAGGCTGGCTCTCCTGGTGAGGTATGTTCTAAAATCCAATGGAGCTGCTGTTGGATGGCTTCGACAGAGATTAGCCGATCTCCATCTACTAGGTCTAGGGAGTAAAACACATTGTGTCTGATGACAATGACGTTTTGCCGCTCCTGATCGCGCTGAAGGGTGTCACACTTGATTCCAGGAATTCTGGCACAGCCGAATAAGTTGCCGTACTGAATCATGCAAAGAGGGTTGCCTCCAGTCCGAGGCGAGTCACGGTCTGGTTCTAATTCACCGTTTCGCAGTCGGACATACAGCCGGAGGATGTTAGCAATCCAAACGGCAGTTAGGTGGGGCAGGGATGCATCCGATGTCCCAGCTAGAGGAGAAAGAACTCCCCCAAAGTTGATGTGAATAGGGAGGGGTGAGCGATTCTCTAAGAAATTCTTGACGCCGATTTCATATAAATAGCTTGTATGGGTTGTTTGGGTAATCTGTGCCAGCTGCTTTTGCAATTTGGGACCAATTCCGTTCTGAAACTCTAGAATGTTTGCCTGAGTTTGCTCTAATTCAGTTTGACTCAAGAGGGGAGCCACAACTTGAAGGTAGAGTTCGCAGGTTTGGTCTAAAGTAGGTAATGGTAAATTGGGCAGAGAGTTCTGAAACTGGTACATCATGCCGTTACTTGTAAGTATATTTACATAAATTATTCACACTATAGCAAACGCTTTTCGGCAGCGATGGGAGATGCTGTAGAGATTTCATGAATGTTTGGTAAACTCTTTTGGAACAGAGGATATCTGACGAACCGCAGAGACGCA
>CAXUIV010000323.1:1107-6060 GCA_964250875.1 uncultured bacterium | reverse complement strand
CCCACCCTCGTTCTGCTGCATGGTTATCCAGCTTCATCCCACATGTACCGCGACTTGATGAACTCTCTCACAGACCAATTTCACCTAGTTGCCCCGGACTATCCTGGCTTTGGCAACAGTGATACACCGACAGTTGAGCAGTTTGAATACAGCTTTGATCGTTTGGCTGACGTTACCGAGTATTTCCTGCAAGAGTTGGGATTGACTCGATTTAGTCTGTATATGCAGGATTACGGTGCCCCTGTTGGGTTTCGGATTGCCACCCGTCATCCGGAGTGGATTCAGGCGCTGGTTGTACAAAACGGCAATGCCTATGAAGAAGGGTTGACTCCTGCTTGGCAAGCATTCCGTAATCTGTGGAATGAGCGTACCGAAGCTACCGTTTCTCCTGTGCTTGATTTTCTCAAGCGTGATACAACGATTTTCTTTTACACGGCAGGTGTCCGCGATCGTCAAAACATCAACCCCGATAATTGGAACCTAGATCAGTCCTTCTTGGATCGGCCCAACAACGCGGCTGCTCAACTTGAACTGTTCTACAACTACCGTACCAACCTGGAACGTTATCCCAAGTGGCACGAGTATTTCCGTCAGCACCAACCGCCAACACTGATTGTTTGGGGTAAGAATGATCCGTTCTTTGGTCTAGAGGGTGCTGAAGCATTTCAACGGGATTTGAAGACGGTTGAACTGCATTTACTTGACACTGGGCATTTCGCGCTGGATGAAGAATGTGACGCCATTGCCGCTCACATCCGTCGTTTTCTTCCAGCTCACACTGCTAATTAGGAGTGAAGTTATGTCAGCATACTTTGTTGTCAGCCTAAATGTGACTGACCCAGATCAGTTCACGAAATACTTTCAGACCGTGATGCCAGTGATCGAACGCCGTGGAGGACGATTGATTGCTCAAGGCACACCCGAACCTATAGAAGGAACGTTGAGATCTGAGCAAGCGGTTGTGTTCGAGTGGCCTTCGCGCCAGGAGTTTCTGAGCTACTGGCATTCGGAGGAATACGCCGCAATCAAGCTGCTGCGAGCAGGGGCAGCACAGTTTGAGGCGGTTCTGATCGAAGGCGCTTCATAGCATCAGGAGAAATTATGACAAGCCAATCAAAGGAATCGAACTCGTGACCACTCCAATTCGTCCCCCATTTACCGAAGCAACGGCAAAAGCTAAAGTCAAAGCGGCAGAAGATGCCTGGAACACTCGCGATCCTGAACGAGTGTCACTGGCTTACACGCTCGATTCGGAGTGGCGCAATCGCACTGAGTTTTTCAAAGGTCGAGACGCTATTCAAGAATTCCTGCGCCGTAAGTGGGCCAAAGAACTCGATTACCGGCTAATGAAAGAACTCTGGGCATACACCGACAACCGCATTTCTGTCCGCTTTGAGTACGAATGGCACGATGAAACGGGTCAATGGTTTCGCACTCATGGAAATGAACATTGGGAATTCGACGCCGATGGACTCATGCAACGTCGAGACATGAGCGCCAATGACTATCCTATCCCAGAATCCGAGCGTCGTTATCGTCCAACCAATTAATTGCCATTGCCTAAAGTGGCGTGATTGGCAGGTATTGATATGTTGCTGGTGTATTGTTAGGCATCATCAACATATCGTTAAAACAGGAAAACAGCGAGGCTACTGAATGAAGTTGATTTCTGTCTGTGTTGGACTGCCGCGTGAAGTGATTTGGAAAGGAAAATCCATCACAACTGGCATCTTTAAGCATCCAGTGACAGGACGAGTGATGATGCGATCGCTGAATTTAGACGGCGATCAACAAGCAGATTTGACTGTGCATGGGGGTGGAGAGAAGGCGGTTTATGCTTATCCATCTGAGCATTATGCTTACTGGCGGCAGGAACTACCCGACGAGGAATTGCCTTGGGGGGCGTTTGGTGAGAATTTGACCGTTGAGGGATTGTTGGAAACGACAGTGAATATTGGCGATCGCTTTCGAATTGGCACTGCCGAAGTGATGGTAACGCAACCCCGGTTTCCTTGCTTTAAGCTCAACCTGAAGTTTGAGCGAGACGATATGGTTAAACGGTTTATGCACAGCCGTTTGAGCGGTATCTACTTCTCAGTAGTCCAAGAAGGTGAAATTGGTGCGGGAGACGCAATCGAACTCGTGAGTCGAGATGAGAACAACGTTACCGTTGCTGACATTGTGCAAATCTACGTGCGTGAAGCCGATGAGGATTTGGTACGCCGCGCTGTTCAAGTTCCAGCACTCGCAGTGGATTTGCGAGCTGACTTCCAGCAGCAAATTAAACGACGCCATTAAGCCAATAGATCGTGTTGCAGTACCTTGAATTACACCTCTTCAGTCCAAATCGCTAGACCGACCCCTTTTTCTACCAGCTCAATGAACTGATCGGTGATTGTTGCGGCGAACAAGGGATCCCAAGTAGCGTGGGATTGAACCAAATTAGGTCAAACATAGTCATATACAAGTAAGCGATGAAACAACTCCATAGGTCAAAACCTAAGCAGTAGGACGTTAACCTCGCTTGCAGCAGTTCTGGCATGTCATCAAGGAATATGAAACTGAAATTTTGGGGTTTAGCATTTTTTCTCTGGCTGGGGCTACTGAGTCCTGGCTATGCTGCGGGTAGCCCTACAGACCCAAAAGTCCTGCACCTCCTCAACCGCCTCAGTTTTGGACCGCGTCCAGGAGACGTTGCCAGAGTTGAGTCTATCGGTATAGAACAATATATCCAAGAACAACTGTCACCCCAATCCATTCTTGAACCCTTGGTTCTCACCAATCAGCTTGATAATTTGGAGACGCTGCACGAGAGTCCATCAGACGTATACAAACAGTACAACTCTCCCCAAGTTTTACCAGATTGGCAGCTAAATCCGAGACAAAGCCAAACTGTCCGCAATCAGATGTCGGATTTAGCCGTACAGCAAGCAGATCGAGCAAGACTGCTGCGTGCCATCGAAAGTCGGCGACAGTTGCAGGAGGTGATGGTGGACTTTTGGTACAGCCATTTCAACGTATTCGCTGACAAAGGGTTAGATCGGATCTGGTTAGGAAACTACGAAGAGACAGCAATCAGACCTCTGGCGCTGGGACGCTTTCGCGATTTACTAGGGGCAAATGCTCACCATCCAGCTATGCAGTTTTACCTGGACAACTGGCAGAATCGAGGCTCTAACAATCCTCGTAGCAGGGGAAAATTACAGGGTCTAAATGAGAATTACGCCCGCGAGCTGATGGAGTTACACACTTTAGGAGTAGACGGTGGCTATACTCAACAAGATGTGATTGCCTTGGCGCGGATCTTTACAGGGTGGGGCATTTGCCGTCCGACTCAGCAGGCTGCGGACAGTGGATTCTGCTTTAATCCCAAGCAGCACGATATGGGAGACAAAGTTTTTCTAGGGACAAGAATTAAAGGCAGTGGTATGGCTGAAGGGGAGCAAGCGCTGGACATGCTGGCACGTAGTCCTGCCACCGCTCACCATATTAGCTATGAGTTAGCCCAGTACTTTGTCACTGACCAGCCGCCAGCAGATTTAGTCAATCGTTTGCAAGACAGCTACCTGAAGACAGACGGGGATATTCGCACCGTCCTGAACACTCTGTTCCACAGTCCAGAATTCTGGGATGCTAAGAACTACAACGCTAAGTTTAAAACACCATATCAATACGTTGTTTCTGCCATCCGAGCCACAGATCTTCCAGTAGATAATTTCACACCTCTCACCGGCATGCTGCAACAACTGGGAATGCCGCTTTACGGTTGTGTCACTCCAGACGGCTACAAAAATACGGAAGCGACTTGGCTTAACCCAGATGCTATCACCCGCCGTTTGAGCTTTGCCACTGTCTTAGCTAGCGGTCGCCTGCCGCTTGCGGGGGGAAAGAGTTACTCCGGTGGGCTAATGACTGATAAAGTGATGAGTCGCCCTAGTCAAGACAGCCCTGTTGATCCATTACTGTTAGCTACAACTCTTGGAGATAATTTTTCCCAGCAGACTGAAACGGCGATCGCCGCTAGCCCACCCCAACTCCGCGCTGCCCTAATCCTCGGTAGCCCAGAATTCATGCATAGGTGACTTCTAGCAGCATTCCTTATGACTATATTTAAGTTGAGCGATAATAGATTCTCGTCCCTTAACAATTGCTCATTCAGCCTAAACCTATGAAAACTAGCATAGAGATTGATGATGCACTGATCGCAAACGCGCTCAAAGCTACAGGACTCAATACTGGGCGCGAAGTGGTCGAGATCGCCCTCAAACTCCTAATTCAAATCAAACAGCAGGAGGCAATCAAAACTTTTCGAGGCAAACTTCCCTGGGATGGCGATTTGGCGGCAATGAGAACCAACCCATGATCCTTGTGTCTAGCGTGTGGATTGACTGATACCGCAATGTTGTACTGAGCCAGGGAACAGCGCTACCCTCCTCGCCCCTAACGTGGATGACACGCGGTAGCGCTGCAACGAGCGGGTTGCGGCGGCGATCGCCAAAAGTAAACACGCCAGACACAAGCGTTGTGAGTGTACCACCGCCACCATACGTCAGACGAATAGGACCGGCAGTCTGTCTACCAGGTTGCCAAAGCTTGGCTCCTCGTGCAAGAAGTAACTCTGTGAACGAAACAACTTCATCCTGCGGCTCACTTAACAAATTATGGGCATCGCCATGCGGCAAGACAAGCAGGTCTCCCGCTTCAAGTCTGCGTGGATACGGCTCATCAGGTAGTTTCATCCATGCCTGTCCAGCAGTAACGGCGTGAAAGGGCGCACCGTCTAGACGAGCTTTGGCAAAGCCCCAAGGTGCTGTTAACTCAGCATGGCAGAACACAACGCTTTCCTGCTGTAGATCAGCCAGCACACTACCCAAAAGATCCATGTCTTTAAGCTAAGTATATTTGGACTATCAGGCTGTTTATTTAGACTATCAAGCATAGACTGTCCAGGTT
>CAXUIV010000323.1:0-1097 GCA_964250875.1 uncultured bacterium | reverse complement strand
GTCCAGGTTATTCGGATTATAAAGGAGTTGTCGCCGCAAGGACGGTTTTCCTGTATTTGTGGAGTTTCAACATCATGCTCGTAATTACAACGCCTACCGGAAACACCGGACGTTATGTTCTTCAGTCAGCCCTTGAACAAGATGAATCCGTCCGCGTCTTGGTCCGCAATCCCTCCCGCCTCGACGCTTCAACTCAGGAGCGTTGCGAGGTGGTTCAAGGCGATTTGTGCAATCCAGCTGATCTTAAACGAGCTTTGAATGGTGCGGAGGCGGTTTTCTTCTGTGTGCCGCAGTCACCCAACCCAAAGAACATTAGCGCTTACTACCGTTCTTTCGCTGACCCATTTGCCAAAGCTATCAAGGAGGCTTGTGTTCAACGGGTAGTTACCATCTCCGGCGGTGATGGAAGTGGTTCGGGGTTCCAGGGTATCGGGCAAGCCCTACATGAAGTCGAACAAGCGATCGCAGCAACCGGCATTCCTGCGCGGTACGTGCGTTGCGGCTACTTTATGGAAAACTTCTTCTGGATGATTCAGCCCATTGTTCGTGCAGGTATGTTCTCGCTGCCCGTCGCGGGTAACGTGCCGATTCCATTCGTAGCGGCCTGCGACATTGGGAGAGCGGCGGCTCGCCTGCTGCTCGACCGCACATGGTCGGGTCAGGAAGGCATTGCAGCACATGGTCACACATCCCTAAGTTGCAACACTGCTGCTGAGATCGCGAGCGAGGTTCTGGGCTTTCCCGTCCGCTATCAGCCGGTTAGTGGCTCTGACTACAAGGCAAGCCTGTCAGTTCACGGCGTTAGCGATGCACTTGGTCAAAGTCTCGTAGAAATGTTTGAAGCAATCGCTGCTGGACACGACATGGCAGCCCCCGCAGCACATAAAGCAGATTGCCCAACAACGATGCAAGCTTGGATGGAAACGCCGTTCAAGGGAGCAGTTGCACAAATTCGGTCATCGGTGAGTGTTTAGGCGTCTGGCCCTGCTGCCATTGGAAATTTAGCTATTAGCATGGAAGCATCTGGAGTCGAACCAGAATGAAGGCACCGCATAGAGCCATACTCCCTTGATGATTAAAAGCATAACACTCGCTCT
>CAXUIV010000322.1:0-6060 GCA_964250875.1 uncultured bacterium | reverse complement strand
AATTCTATCAGTGGCAAATTCTATCAGTGGCAAATTCTATCAGTAGCGAAGTTGCCACTGCTTGCTTGACAAACAACCATGGTGCCATGTACATCACAGTCAATACTGAACTTAAGCATGAGAGTATTCAGCTGCTGCGAGACTATCAGCAATCTCGTTGTGCAACTGTCCGCAACCAGCTGGTCAAACTCAACTTTGGACTGGTTAGAAAAGAAGCGCACTACTGGCTCAATCAATGTACCGAAAGCTATGACGACCTGATTCAGGTAGGGTGTATGGGTTTGATTCGAGCAATTGAGCGGTTTGAACTATCTAAGGGCCATGCCTTTAGCTCGTTCGCCATTCCCTATATTCGCGGTGAAATTCAGCACTATCTGAGGGATAAAGGCGTCACATTGCGGATTCCCCGGCGTTGGCTAGCGCTGCAGCAGCAGGCGGTAGGAATTTCACGGCATTTGCGTGAGAAATACAATCGCCAACCAACTGACTCTGAAATAGCAGCAGCTTTACAGATTTCCTTGGCAGAATGGCAGGAGATCAAACTCGCTTGGGCTAATCGCGCCCCATTGAGTTTAGATGTACCAGTTCAGGATGCAGAAGATGGAGCAACTCCGCTGGGAGAACTGGTTCCCGATCCCCGCTACCGTAGCTTCCAACTAGCTCAGGAAGATCAAATTCGCCTACAGCAGGCGCTAGTTCAGCTAGAGAAGCGGACCCGCGAAGTCTTAGAGTTTGTATTTCTACATGACTTAACTCAGAAAGAAGCAGCAGAACTGCTAGGCATCAGCGTTGTCACCGTCTCTCGGCGGGTCAAAAAAGGGCTGAACTTGTTGAAGCAATTAATGATTGGAGCAGACGATTGATTCTGATGACAATTGATTCTGATGATATTGCGCGTAACAGTCGCATCAACTAGGGTTCAACTTCCGGCCAAAGACGTTCCAACTGCCGCCGCCATGATGCTAGTACCTGTTCGCGAGCCTCTGGTCCTCGCTCCATTTCACCCATAATTCCCTCCTCATAAAACCGATCTAGGGTTTGAAGAGTTGCTGCGAGTGATTGTCCCTGCTGTTTTGCTGCCCCAATAATCTGACGCATACGCGCCTCGACGAGTTGACTGAAGCTGTCAGATAAGCCTAACTGATGCAAAGCCATAAGTCGGGCGATCGCTTGAGAGAAATCTGTAGCTGCTAAGCTGGCGCGACCGTGTTGAAATACCCCCCACAGCACATCTTGGTGCAGAGCATAGCGAGTTTCTTGAGTGTCATCAAAGTTGGCTGCTAGTAGCTGTGGAAGAAATGGCTCAGCTGCTTGAGCTGACACAATCGGTAGTAAAACTCGCAGCCAAGATTCGTCGTCCGACAGGAGTACCAATAACCGGAAAGCAGGAGTTTCTACCTGCCAGGAACCGGGAGCGATGACCTGAACAGTTGTTGGGTCAAATAATTTTGTCAGCGTATCGGCAATTTCTTCAGATGTCATTATCTTATCCTCACCTCTAGCCTCTAGCCTACCGTCCCGATGCACGCTTCGTGCAGTGAGGAGTCAGACGATTTTAGATTTTGGATTCTAAAACGCTTGCCAAGCGCTAACGTGCGGAGATTCAGATCTTGCTTACATAAAGCAAAACGGTGTAAGACGTGGGGCAGAAAAAAAACACTACAGCATCGCTGTAGTGAAGAAGAAACTTATAATTCAGTCGCAAGTCAATTCAAAACTCAAAACTCCCCACAAGGGGGCACAGCAAAACTCAAAACTATTAAACAAGCCATTCTTGAACGGCTTCTTCCTTCGTGTTCGTCTGTCGTGATGGAGTGTCACGGTTGAACTTCATGTGAATCGAGCGAGTTTGCTCTCCATCAGCCGCCACAGCCATAATGGGATAATCAATCAAACCATCCTGGAAGGACATCTGAAAGCGGAAGGTGCCGTCCGAATTTAGCTTAATTGGACGTCCACCAATGGTAACGTTGGCATCTGGCTCAGTTGCACCGTAGACGATCAGTTCAGCGTCGGCAATTAACCAGAACTGCCGAGGACGAATTGGCACAGCAGAGGCGGAGAAGCCAACGCCAGACATCCCCACTCCGGACATGGTTAGACCAGACATTGGTGCAGCCCACATGCCTACACCAGAAGGGAAGACGTAGGAGCTAATTGCCTGTTCGTGGATTGGCACTTGCTGCATCGAACCAAACAAAGAACCAGCAACCCGCTGCGCCTCAGCAGATTGGGCCATGCCAAAGATCTCATCGTAGATAGGGTTGCTATCACTACCCGCTTGGTAGGTAGATGCCGCACTGGTAGCTGTCTGCCGCTTGCTGGGCGGAACTAGTTGCAAGACGGTTTGGCCACGCAGGTCCTCATCAAAGTTGACAGTGATGAAGTGGTCTTCAATCCAGTCACTGGGGTAGACAGGAGGAACGTGGACTGGTGCAGAACGAGCTAAGACAAGCCAGCGACCATCAGCACAGCGATAGCCAATATCAACCACATAATCGCGATCGCTGACTGGAACAGGTAAATACCACTCCCGTGCTAGCTCATCACAAGGGTATTCCTGAATGCTGTGCGGACTCTGATAATCTAGATTGACGTCAGTAACATCGTAAATCCGCAGTGCCAACTGTTGACCTCCTTGTCGCCGCAGGTCTTCCTTGTGGTCGTTCGGAATATCCCAGTAAGTGTAAGACCACTGGGGATCGCGTGGCATCATGACAATGCGACTGTCACCATAACCAGCTGGAAGATCGGCTAGACCATCATCGACATCAGCGAGACCGATTGTGAGGTCTTCCTGACCTAGTTCAAATTTTGTTGCTTCCACTAACTCTTGTGCCTCCGGCTTACTAGATGAAATAACAGATTTGGGGCGCTGGACCTGTTGAATTGCCGCCAGCAGTTGCGACTTACGCATTCGGCTATAGCGAGAGATGCTAAATTCGCTGGCAATTCTGCGTAGTTGCCGCAATGTCATCTCTTCTAGTGGTGGACGTTCTTTTGCCATGACTATGACCTCCGATAGTTTGAGCAGCAATCTTGTTTTCCTAGTTTTCCTAAGCAAAGACTGCACGTGTTTGGCACAATCTGCCTTAGATGCTAGTTGACAGCCTTTTGTGCCTGACTCACAGATCTGTCAAAGGCTGTGCTTGGATTCAGCATGTTGCTTAATTTGTGTTTGACTTGCTCCTACTCCCAACGGCGCGACAAAACGGCACTGCTCCCAAGAAAAAAGGGGATCGCTTTGTTAATACGCTTTGTTAATAAATATTTAGCAGCAAAGCCGGGGCTGGGATCAAGGGGGTTGCAGAGGCATTTTTGGCAACTCTACGCAGTCACCAGCTCTGCGGGGATCGCTATGTCATGAAACCCCGACATTCTAAAGTTATGGAAAGGCGGACGAACAGCACCCATCGCCTTGAGACGCAATGCTGTTCAGTGAACAGTTGCTTAGTGAAAACTAAAAGCATGTAGAGGCGTTGCGTGCAACATCTCTACATGCTTTTCTAAACCATATTGCCTTGTCAGCACCTGCTAACAACCAATAACTAATAACTAACGACCAACAACTATTTGACCACGGTCATATCTTTGATGCGCCACTGACCGTCTTTGCGAACTAAATCGTATCTCACTCTTAATTTTTCATCATAGGAGGAAGCTTTTTTCAGCTGACTGTCTTGATAGACCTCTGCTGCTTCATTTACAGTAGCTTCTACACTAGCTTTATCTGGACTAGCCGGACTAGTATTTACCGATTCTACCTTTAAGTTGTGCTTGTACTGCCGATACTGGCCATCTGTCTTGTCCTTTTGCGCCACTTCCTGCCATTGAGACAACGCTGGAGGAACTAAAATTTGCTCCAGTTTATTCACTGCGTGGTCTGAACCTAAAGCCTCCGCTTTCGTGGTTAGCCAATTCTGAACCACTTCCTCAGCAGTCTCCTGATTAAGAACACCCGCCGCCACTAATGGCGCAGTATTAGGAGCTGGAATTGCTACAGGTGGCTGAGCCAGTTGCACGAGCGGCTGCTCTCCCTGCAAGGATGAGGCAGGGGCAGACTGCCTGAACCATCTGTATGCTTGACTTACCAGCAGCCCTAAAATGACAATACCGACTAAACCGGCAGCCACTAGCAAAATCAATTGCGCTTTCTTAATTGAAATAGACTTGCCAAAATCTAACGGACGTCCCTGCCTGGGAGATCGAGCTTCTCCATCCGTCACCAAGCCATCAGCAGCCTGATTTCGTGTCCGTCGCCTTGACTGCTGTAATTGGCCGTTTTGACGCAGTGTTGTGGCATCGTTAAAGTCTGGTGGATCTAGCGTTGCTCCCGCCGCGCGTGTTGGCAACGCTGTATTTGAGGTAATACTGTTTGGGGTAACCCCTCCTGGGGTAACACTTAGGGTTGCTACGGTTGCCTGCACAGAATTAGCAGGATCTCCAACGGTGGCAGCCAGTGGAGATCCACCGTTGTATGTCTGTACAGATGGCACGCCTCCTACATTATCTCGCCCACCCTGTGTGCGTGCTTGGGATACCCCTACTGTGCTGACTCGGCGTGTAGCAGTTTGAGCATAAGCAAGCGACTCAGGTGCCACTACGTCCCACTCATTTGTTACTTCTGCCTCAGTAGGCAGCACCTCTAAATAAGACTGAACTTGGGGATCGGCGAAGTAGTCTTTGAGAGAAGCTTGCTGCTGGGCCAAATCTCGGAAGTGAGGAAACACTTCGGTTTGTAACCAACGTTCGCCATAAAGGCAAAGTCCCGGCAGCAGATCTGGTGCCCCTTGAGAATGTTCGCGAATGAAGGCTAGGGGTTCATACTCCTGACTCAGTTCTAGGGCACGACTCGCTTCCTCTGTCTGACCTAGAAGCAGCGAACATACCGCCTGCTCAAGATGCACATCCTGGCGCTTACCTAAACGCATGAGTAGCAGCTTCGCCTGCCGAATCAGGGCTGGCTGACGTTGAGCAAATCCTCGTGCTAGCAGAGAATAGACTGCCAAATAAGTGGCGACAGCCGAGGGACGCCTACTCTCCGCTTCAAACAGACTTTGCTGCTCAGTGGCTGTCAGGTAGCTACGTAATTGCTGAATAAATCGGAGAAAATCATCAATGCCAAGACCGGAGCCGTCGTTGCCCGTGCCATCAATGCCGCCACGTTCTTGCAAAATGCTTTGCAACAACTTTAATCCTTGGCGTCGTTCCACCACGTTCTCTTCGGGTCTTGCCAGTAGCTCAAGAATGCGATAGGGACGCAGTTTGTAAAGATCAGCTTGAACCTCGCCGCGCAGGCTAGGAAATAGCCCTTCACGTAACACGAGTTCTTGGCCAGTTTCTAGGGAGATGGCAGCGTTCTCGTATTGGCCTTGCTGCCATTGCTCTCGGCCCAATTCTAGACAGGCAAGGGCAAGCGTTAAAACAATGTCTGCATGAATAAGATCGGTATCAACCTGATCAAAACCTCTAGAGCTTTGGGTAGCTTTGTGACCAAGGTAGGGACGACCCAATTTCAATACAATTTCGTATTCTCCTAGCTCCTGGAGAATCAACAGCGCTCCGACAAGCTGATTGTCAGAAATTTCGATGCTAGGAGTACGGGGATCAACCGCTCCTAAGTGCAACCCAGAATTGTCGTCATTGGCTACTGCGGCATCTTGCTCGTGCTGATCGTAGGTCTGAGTCAAATAGCCATGATCGTAACGACTACGCTGTTCTGGATTAGAAAGAACAGCGTAAGCTTCTTCTAAAATTTGTTTGCGAGCCGCGATCGCCGCTTCCGAGTACTCACGCCGCGGCAGTTGCAGCGCCCGGTCTCGGTAAGCCTGCTGCAACTGTTCGTGACTTGCCTGAATCGGCAGTCCTAGAATACGGTAGTAATCAAGCGGGATTCGCATTCACTTCCCCAGCAGCACGAACAACTAAGTCAACCGAAAGCGTACCTTAGGCCAGCCAACTGCCATCGTCGTAACCGATGTTCACACTCATCGTAACCGATGACCTTCACACTCATCGTAACCGATGACCTTCACACTCATCGTAACCGATGACCTTCAC
>CAXUIV010000321.1:0-6062 GCA_964250875.1 uncultured bacterium | reverse complement strand
AGCAGCATTGCAGTCTGCCAACGAAGAGCTAAGAAGCGCTCTGGCAGAGCGCCAGCGAACAGAAGTTGCCTTACGGCAATCAGAGGCACAATCTCGGAACCAAGCAGAGCAGCTTGAACAAGCCCTGCACACGCTACAACAAACCCAGGCTCAACTCGTTCAAACTGAGAAGATGTCTACCTTAGGGCAACTCGTTGCAGGCGTGGCGCATGAAATCAATAATCCTGTCGGTTTTATTTATAGCAATCTAACTCATGCCGATCGGTATACTAATAATCTGCTACGTCTGATACATTCCTACCAAAAATACTATAATCAGCCAGTGCCAGAAGTTCAAGCTGAGATGGAAGCCGTTGACCTCGATTTCATGATGGCAGATTTTCCGAAAATTCTGGCCTCAATGAAGCTGGGGGCGGATCGTATTCGTCAGATTGTCCTATCTCTACGGAACTTCTCCCGCGTAGATCGAGTAGAGCGGCAACCAGTTGATTTGCATGAAGGTCTTGATAGTACACTGCTGCTGCTGCGGCATCGACTGAAAGAAGAGGCGGGCCATCCAGAGATTCAGGTGATCAAGGAGTACGGCGAGCTACCACTGGTAGCGTGTTATGCCGGACCAATTAATCAGGTGTTTATGAATCTGCTGTCGAATGCGATTGATGTTCTAGAAGAATCAGTTGTCAGTCGTCAGTTGTCAGCGGTCAGCAGCACGATGCAACAAACAACGGACAACGGACAACGGGCAACTCCCACAATTTGGATTCGCACACGAGTGCTGGATAGCAGTTGGGTGATGATCCAGATTGCGGACAATGGATCAGGCATAACGGAGGCAGTTCGCTCCAAGCTGTTTGAACCCTTCTTCACGACCAAACCTGCTGGTAAAGGCACCGGGCTTGGATTGTCAATCAGCTACCAAATCGTGGTTGAGAAACATGATGGTCAGTTGAATTGTATTTCTGCTCCTGGACAAGGAACGGAATTTACCATTAAGCTGCCGATAAAAATTAAGAATTAGATATCTCAAAAACTCCCCCTCTTCAGTCGAACACCCCTGTAGAGACGTTGCATGCAACGTCTCTACATAATTTTTGGAGAGTATTGATTACTCTGTTTCGTGAGTATAGATTAAGTGTGAGACAACTGGCGGCTTACTGCCAATATGAAAAGCACGAGCGCGCTCTTCGTCTGCACGGTCTGCTGCCGTCACTCGTTCGTGCTGGCGCAGGTGTTCAGCCCAGGATTCAACCACGAAGGTTTCAATGTAACGACTTGGATCGGCAGTATCGGAGAACAGACCCCAGCGGATTGCACCGTCACGGCGACGGGCACAGCTCAACCGATGCATTGCCCGTGCGAAGTCGGGCGATCGCTCTGGGTCAATCCGATATTCAACTGTGATCAGCACTGGACCGTCATCTGGACGCAACTCTATTACCACGGTTGGTTCCGGCCAGTATAAAGACGTCGTCAGGTCCAATTTCTCACCTGCCATCAACGGGTAACGCACGGCAGCTACCAGTCCTACAGCCAAGCCGATTGCCGCCCCCGTGAGTGCGGTAGAGTTGCCAAAACGCTCAGCCGCTATGCCCCACACAGCGCTGCCAATTGCTAGACCACCTTGGAAGACCAGTTGATAAACAGCCAGCGCCCGGGAAAGAACCCATGACGGCACCACCAGCTGAGTTGCTACGTTCAAACTTGACATCATGGCGATCCAAGCCAGTCCACCTGCCGTCAGCGCTAGGTATAGCAATCCAAGACTGTGAACATAGGCTAGTGATACTGTGGCGATCGCAAACATTATTGTCGCAATCACAAGCAAAGAATCGACTGAAATTCTCTGCCGCACTCTCGGCAGTAGGAAAGCTCCCGCCACTGCACCTACTCCCAGGCACCCCAGCAGCACACCGTATCCGAGGGAACCAAGTTTGAGCTGCTGCCTTGCCACCAGTGGCAACAGCGCCCACAAAGCACTGCCACAACTGATGAAGATTCCAGTCCGCACCAGCACTGCACGTAGTGGTGGTGCATAGTGTACGTATCGCATTCCCGATCGGATCGCTCCAACCATCCGCTCAGCCGGTAAGGCATTTTTGCGGGGTGTGCGATGCCAGCGGTAAAGAACGAAGATCACGCCGACAAATGATGCGGCGTTGAGCAAGAAAACTCCTGCTGGACCAGAGGCTGCAACAACCACGCCACCCAGAGCAGGACCGACAGCCCGCGACAAGTTGAAGCCAGCGCTGTTCAAGGTCACAGCTGTTGGTAAATCCTGACGAGATACCAACTCAGGTGTAATCGACTGCCATGCTGGGGCGTTCATCGCTGCTCCCAAGCCAAGGGCGAAAGTGAGTGTGAGCAGTACATTCGGTGTGGTCGCACCGAGCAGGGTTAGTACTCCCAGCGCCGCAGATACAGCCAGCATCCAACCTTGCCAGAACAGCAGCAGCCGACGGCGGTCAACGATATCGGCAAGCGCCCCCGCTGGCAGCCCGACCAGAAAAACCGGCAAACTCGTTGCTGTTTGCATCAGCGCCACCATGAGTGGGGAAGGAGTCAGCGAGGTCATTAGCCACACCCCGCCGACATTCTGCATCCACGTCCCAATATTCGACGCAATCGAAGCAATCCACAATGCCCGGAATAGTGGTTGCTGCAACGGACCCCAAGCCGATGTCTTCATTACCCTTAGCCTTTAATAGCGATCGCGACCAACCAATGCGCGAAAACAAGTGCTTTGTTTGGATTTGGAGCCTACTTGCCATTACTGGTGATTCACTCTTTCAAACCCCATTTACAATACATTACATTTAGAGGCTGATCGCTTTATCGATTGAGGCATTCAAGTTAACCCTAGTCGTCCGGTAAGAGTTGCAAGAGTCGCTACCAGTTCTGCTGGCTCAACTGGCTTTGCTAAACGGATTTGAAAACCTGCTTGGATAGCCTGTCTGCGGTCGGAGGTGCTAGCAGCATGAGGAATCAAGGCAATCGCTGGAATTTGCCTCTGTGCTTCAAGCACTCTCACCTGACGAATGAAAGCGTAGCCGTCGCCATTTGGCACTTCTGTATCGACGACTAAAGCATCAGGCTGCACCCGAATTAACATCTCAAGTGCCTCTGCCGATGCAACAGCTATCACTTCGATTCCACGCTCTTGAAGCTCTGTACGCAAAGACTCGCGCATATCATATCCCCCTACAAAGAGGATGCGCAAGCCATCGAGCCGGAGAATTCCGAACCTGACTCCTGGCATGTGAGCTTTTCCCCACTCACACATCAATTCTGTGATGGGTCGAAGTGTCTCACCATAGGGAGTGAGTGAGTATTCTACCCGAGGCGGTGCTTCTCGATACGCCTCACGATGAATCAAGCCATCTCTCGCCAATTCACGCAACTGCTGGGTCAGAACCTTCTGGTTCACTCCAGCCACTAACTGTTTTAATTCCCCAAAACTCTTAGCATCTTGTCTGAGCCACCACAGGATGACACACTTCCACTTTCCACCAACAACTTCAGTGGTCACCTCAACTGGGCAGCTGTATTTCACTTCCGACACGCTCATAACTTCTTTAGTTGCAGTTTGGTAACTATTGATTGTCTGTGATATCCCTTACTAAGGCATGGGAACAGATAGCTGCACGTCATACTGCAAGAATTACTAGACCCTGAAAGGAGAACAAACATCGCTGGATTAGCAATGAGGAAAAATATGACAAAGGTTTTGGTGGTAACGACAAGCCATGATCGCTTCGAAGGACCCAACCCTCATCCAACAGGTGTATGGCTAGAAGAATTTGCTTTGCCCTATATGGAGTTACTGAAGATTGGAGTTGAGATGACAATCGCCAGCCCCAAGGGTGGCACAATGCCTGTCGATCCGCGTAGTTTACCATCCCCAGAGCAGGAAAAAGCATGGGAGCCAGCGATTACTGCCGCAAAGCACACGGCCAAACTGGCAGAGGTGAAATCGGTAGACTTTGACGCTATTTTCCTGCCAGGTGGCCATGGTCCTATGTTCGATCTGCCCAACGACTCAGATTTACAGCACTTACTGCGCGAGTTTCACGATGCCGGAAAGATCATTGCTGCCATCTGCCATGGTCCTGCTGGACTCGTTGGCGCAACACTTGCTGACGGCACCCCCCTCGTTCAAGGCAAAATTCTGACCTCCTACACTTACTCAGAAGAAGTGGCGGCGAAACTCGATCAGGAGGCTCCATTCATTCTAGAGCAGCGCTTGCGCGAGTTGGGGGCACACTTTATCCCTCGCGAGAACAAAGCCGATCACGTCGAGCGGGACGGCAACTTGATTACGGGACAAAATCCTAATTCCAGCATCAGCATTGCCCAAGCAATGGTGACAGCCATTGAGCAGCAGCAACAATTTCTGCCAATTTTTGCTCACGTACCAGAAGCAATTGTCACAGCAAAAACGATCGCTGAGTTTCCAGTTAACACGTTTCTTGAAAACATTGCAGTTAATGCCCAAGGTAACATCTTTGTAACGAGCTACGAGGAAGGCAAAATCTACTGCGTCACAACGGATGGTATCTACAAGGAGTTTGCCAACATTAATGGTAATGCTGCTGGCATTGCCTTTGACCGCAATGGCAATCTGCTGATCGCAGGTGCACAAGAGAAAACTGCGAGTGACAAAATCCAGACAGTCTTTCAGATTGACCAGAATGGTAGCGTCGAACCCCTGGTCGCGATCACCGATGCTATTTTCTTGAATGGCATGACCTATTTAAACGATGACCGCTACCTAATTGCCGATGCTTACAAAGGTGTCGTTTGGGAAGTGGATATCACTGCAAAAACTGCACATATCTGGCTAGAACACGAGTGGCTCACCCGTTTAAATCCTGCCAATCCCTTTCCAGCGATTAATGGAGTGAAAATCTACGGAAACGCTCTCTATGCCTCAAACACCCAGCGTCAACAAGTCATTCGGATTCCGCTCACAAGCGATTACACACCAGGAACACCCGAAGTGTTTGTAACTAATGCTCATCTGGATGATTTCGCCTTTGATGTGCGGGGTAATCTCTATGGCGCAACACATGTTTACAATAGCGCTGTGCAAATTTCACCCGATGGTCGGGTGACGACCATTGCTAAAGCTGCACAAGGTATGACTGGCAATACGGCCCTGGCATTTGGTCGTACTCCAGGCGATCGCACCAGTGTTTATGTCACTACTAATGGAGGAATGTCGTTACCGCCAGCAACCGGAGTAGAACCCGCGAAGGTGGTACGCCTAGAAGTAGGCATCGCAGGACTTGTATCAGGAGAATAAGTATGCACTTCGCAATTCAGTGCTTCCTTGCAGAAAACGTTGAGGAAAAACGGCTTGCTCTAAGACCTACTCACCTGCAATACATGGAAGCCAACAAAGACCGCATTTTTTGTGGTGGTCCAACAGTCGATCTAAAAGGTAAGCCTGAAATGATGTTAATTATTTTAGATGTTCCCGACCTATCATCAGCCGAAGCTTTCATCCAAGCAGAACCTTATAATCGGTCTGGAGTATTTGAACAAGTCATCATTCGGGAGTGGCGGCAAGTATTGCCATCTCAGCCAGGAGCAGGGCAAATCCCTCCGGCTAACCCAACTTAGATGCCGTTACCCAATTGGCTTAAGCGGCTTAATCCTTCGTCAACGCTGATCGCATTTCGATAACCCAGTTCAGTTCGAGCCTTTTCGTCAGACACAGTAAACTCGGTTCCGAGTAAATGAACCATGACTGGTGTCATTGGGGCACGGGTTTTAATCCTCAACAGCTTCCAGAAGAATTGGATGGTGTAGGCAACAACTAAAGCCAATTGCCTAGGAATACTGCGATCGCCAAGTTTAATTCCCTCAGGTTTCAGCAACTCAGTGAAGAACCGTTTGAGCGATCGCTGTTCACCGTCAGTCACATAATAAATTTGTCCACTTCTCCCTCGTTCAATCGCTGCAATGACCGCTGTCGCTAGGTTGTCAACGTGAGCAGTGGATAGCGTGTGGGCACCACCGCCGATCCACACCCATCTTCCTTGACTCACAGCCTCTCTGAT